>NZ_PVWS01000013.1:0-90634 GCF_004126395.1 Roseovarius sp. A46
CCTTCTTCTTCATCGCATCACGCAGGCTGGGAAAGGCGGGCTGTTTCGGCATCGGCAGGACTCCTCTGGCGGACGCCCCAAACCTATCAGATTAGGCAGAAAGTCGCAGGTTTTTCAGACGTTCCTTTAGTGGAAATGAACGTGCCGTTACTCTCCGCCTTTACTCAAAATTTGGTTACTCGATTGATCTCCCAGCAACAATGTGGACACCTACAGTTGTCGAAGTCACCCATGAAGAATTTCGCGCGCGAATAAAATCTGGTTACATTGACATGGTTATATCTAGATTGGATACGAAAAAGAATGTCGATTTTGAGTATAATACACAAGAGAAATTGCCCTTGATCCATCAAGTTGGGTTTCTGTGTCTCATTAATTGGTCGCGCGAAGGAGAAGTTAAATTTGAAGTTTGTTGTGAGCTAGGGAAATTGTTTGCAGGCTCTTTTGGAAGTAACTTTGAGCAACAGGCTTGGATGGTTGAATTTGAAAGTGTAGGGCACCATTTATTAGATATACTAGGCGCTGAGAAAAGTCTCGCTACTGAATTTAGCTTTTGCGACTTTGAGAAACTAAATAATACTATAATCTTTGCAGCCTCGTTGTTCTCAGCTGGCTCAATTCGATTCGAGGGCGAGTATGATTATGAAATAGATGACTTTGCAAGGGCAATTGGATACTACACAGGAAAAGTTGGAGAATGGTCTTTTGCAGCGATCTGGCGTATGCCTCTCGTTGCACGTGAAATAAGAAATGATAGGCATGTATTTGACTTCGGTCAGCCTGAAATTATTTGGAAGCAAGCATTCAAACAACCAATTGATTTATTAAGAAAACAAGTCCGTGAAGAATTTATCCGTTATAAGTGTAGTCAAGTTGAGTCCTTTGCGACTTTTCAAGACGGAGACTTGGTCGCGCTGGCGAAAGCTCTCTTCGACGAGAGATCAATCTATATAGCTGTGGATGATCCGGCATTTTAAGCCCTAGAGGCAAAGTAACCGCAGCGCAGGCAACGCTGGGCTTCGCCTACCCTGCGGTTTACCTCCGGCCTTTTGCGAACCTGGGGATGGTGCACTGAGCCGCGCGGGCGGCCGACCGTGGGTGGGCGCTGTGACGGTGGGGCGGCGCGCTTTATGGTGCAAGATACTTCCTAGTTCGCCGCTGCTTGAGGCGTTGCAAAAGCGCCCGCCCGTGCGGGTGGGTCATGCCGGAGGCATGCGTTCGGCATGACCGCTCGCGCGGCGGCGTGCAAGCACGCCTTGATTCCGCGCGGGGGAGGGTTGGGCGGTCAGTGAGAGAGAGGCAGGCGCTGGGTGGGTGCCAACCTACCGTGTGCGACGGTCGTGCCAGCAAAGGTGGGGTTTCAAGACCCTACGCGATGCGGGCGACCCGGCTGCCCCCCTCCCCTACCTGTTCAAATGATCCAGCCGCGCGCGGACTGACAATCCGTGGGCCTCGAGGCTCTCGGCGTTGGCCAGCGTCTCGGCGGCAGGGCCGATTTTGGCGAGCGCCTCGGGGGTCATCTTGGCCAGCGTCGTGCGCTTGAGGAAATCCATCACCGACAGCCCGGACGAGAACCGCGCCGAGCGGGCCGTGGGCAGGACGTGGTTGGGCCCGCCGACGTAGTCGCCGATGGCCTCGGGCGTCCAGGCGCCGAGGAAGATCGCGCCGGCATGGGTGATCCGCTGGCTAAGCGCATCCGGGTCGGCGACGCAAAGCTCCAGGTGCTCTGGCGCGATGCGGTTGCTGAGGGCTGCGGCGGTGGCGAGGTCGGGCACGGTGATGATGGCGCCGAAGTCGCGCCAGCTTGCCCCCGCGATGGCGCGGCGCTCCAGCGTTTCGAGCCGGGCCTCGACGGCGGCGGCGACGTCGCGGGCGAGGGCTGCGTCATCGGTGATGAGGATGGCCTGCGCGCTCTCGTCATGCTCGGCCTGGCTGAGCATGTCGAGGGCGATCCAGTCGGGGTTCTGGCCCTTGTCGGCGATGACGAGGATCTCGGAAGGCCCGGCGATCATGTCGATGCCGACGCGCCCGAAGACCCGCCGCTTGGCCGCCGCCACGTAGGCGTTGCCGGGGCCGGTGATCTTGTCCACGGGCGCGATACTCTCGGTCCCGTAGGCCAGCGCCGCGATGGCCTGCGCGCCGCCGACGCGGTAAATCTCGTCCACACCGGCGAGGCGCGCGGCCAAGAGGACCAGCGGGTTGGCGCGGCCATCGGGTATCGGCACGGTGATGGCGAGGCGCGCCACCCCCGCCACCTTGGCGGGAATCGCGTTCATCAGCACCGAGGACGGGTAGGAGGCGAGCCCGCCGGGAACGTAGAGCCCCGCCGCGCCAACCGGCGTCCAGCGCCAGCCGAGGGTGGCGCCGTCGGGGTCGGTCCAGCTTTCGTCCTGCGGCATCTGGCGGGCGTGGTAGGCGCGGATGCGCTCGGCGGCGAGATCCAGCGCGGCGCGCTCGGCATCGGGCACCTCGGCCACCAGCGCGTCGATCTCGTCGCCGGAGAATCGCAGGGTCTGGGGCGAGAGCGCCACCCGGTCGAATTTCGCGGTCAGCTCTATCAGCGCCGCATCGCCGCGCGCGCGGATATCGGCGATGATCGCGGCGACGGTGTCGTCCACGTCCGCGCTGTCCTCTCGCTTGGCGCCGAGCAGGGCGGTGAACCGGGTCTCGAAATCGGGCGCTGTCGAGTCCAGAAATACAGGCATTGTGCTCTCCTTGGTCTCCAGAGCCATAGAACGTTGTGCCGGGGGTCTCAACACGTGAAGGTGAGGGAGCAAGACCAAAACATATTCACATGTCACTGATCTAGATTAATGACACACGCCCTGTGACCCGTAATGCTCGGCTATCGAATGTTCTTCGATGAAATGCGCGAATGTTTCCAAGGAAGGACACACAATGACGTCGATTTTCAAGAGTGTTTCCGTGACGATTACCTGCCTTCTTGCCGGTGCTGTTCAGGCCGATGAGCTGGGCAAGGCTGAGTACATGAGTGCCTGCGCCTCGTGCCACGGAGAGAGCGCGGCCGGAGATGGCCCGCTGGCCGAGTTGATGACCGTGCCGGTGCCCTCGTTGACGGGGCTGAGCGCGGCCAATGACGGCGCGTATCCGATGCTAAACGTGATTCACACCATCGATGGTCGCCAGGGGACGCGTGGACATGGCTACCCGATGCCCGTCTGGGGAAGCCGATTCAAGGCAGAACTGGAGAATACCGGGCCCTACGGCGCGGAGATCCTGGTGCGGGGGCGGATCCTGTCGATCGCCTATTACCTCGAAACGCTGCAAGAGTAACGCGGCACGGGTCCCCGTGCCCGGGGTTTATGCGCCATGGGCACGGGGATGGATCAATCGTGTGACGGAACCTTGCCCGAGGGGGCGCGGTAGGGGCGGGTGACATCGCGGAGCGTGACCTCCAGCGCCTCGATCTCGAGCCGGATCGCGCCGTCGCCGGCGAGCGTCAGGATCAGGTGGCCGGTGCCTTCCTCGCCCGGCTCGAACGTCACCGACAGCAGCGACAGCACGGTATCGGGATCGTCCCGGTCGATACCCTGGCTGGCCACGCCGAGCACGTTTTCCACCACCAGAAGCGATTGCGTGCGTTCCGGCCCGTGACGCTCGCGGCCCTCGTCCTCCCAGCGGAAGCGGTTGACGAGCAGCGCGAAGCGATGGCGGCGCGCCTGCCAGCGCATTTCGGTGATGGGAAACACGGCGTCCTGCGCCAGTGCGGAAATCACCTTGAGATCGTCAGGGTCGAAGGCGCCCAGATTGAGCGGCGTCTCGCGCCCGTCCTCGAACGTGGCATCGTCGGTCATTGGCCGGTAATCCTTTCGATTCTGGCGCCTACGCCGCCCAGCTTTTCCTCGACGCTCTCGTAGCCGCGGTCAAGGTGGTAGACGCGGTTGACGATGGTCTCGCCCTCGGCCGCGAGCCCCGCGAGGATGAGCGAGACGGAGGCGCGAAGGTCGGTGGCCATCACCGGCGCGCCCTTGAGCGTCTCGACGCCGGTGACGGTGGCGGTGCCGCCCTGCACGTCGATCTGCGCGCCCATGCGCATGAGTTCGGGTGCGTGCATGAAGCGGTTCTCGAAGATGCGTTCCTCGAGCACCGAGGTGCCCTGGGCCGTGCACATGAGCGCCATCATCTGCGCCTGAAGATCGGTGGGAAAGCCGGGGAACGGCGCGGTCACCACATCGACGGCGCGCACGCGGCCGTTGCGGCGCGCGACGGTGAGGCCGGCCTCGGTCTCGGTCACGTCGATGCCCGCCTCGTCGAGCTTCTCGCAGAAGGCGGCCAGCAGGTCGATCCGCCCGCCAAGGCAGGTCACCTCGCCGCCGCAGATCGCGGGGGCGAGCATGTAGGTGCCAAGCTCGATGCGGTCGGGCACCACGGCGTGGGTGGCGCCGCCGAGCCGGTCCACCCCCTCGATGGTGATGGTGTGCGTGCCCTCACCCTCGATCTGCGCGCCCATCTTGCGCAGGCATTGCGCGAGATCGACGATCTCGGGCTCGCGCGCGGCGTTGTCGATCACCGTGGTGCCGCGCGCCAGCGTCGCGGCCATGAGCGCGTTTTCCGTGGCCCCGACCGAGACCATGGGAAACGTGACCCGACCGCCCCGCAGCCCGCCGGGGGCGCGGGCGTGCACGTAGCCGTCGCGCAGGTCGAGCTCGGCGCCCATCGCCTCTAGCGCCTTGAGGTGAAGATCGACGGGGCGCGCACCGATGGCACAGCCGCCGGGAAGTGATACCACCGCGTGCCCGTCGCGCGCCAGCATCGGGCCAAGCACGAGGATCGAGGCGCGCATCTTGCGCACGATGTCGTAATCCGCGCGGTGATTGGCTATGCTATTCGACGACAGCGTCAGCACCTGCCCGCCCTGCATCTGCGCCACCTCTGCGCCGAGCGATTCCAGCAGCGTGCTCATGGTGCGGATATCCGACAGGCGCGGCGCGTTGGTCAGCGTCAGCGGCTCTTCGCTCAGCAGCGTGGCGGGCATCAGCGTGAGGCACGCGTTCTTGGCCCCGGCAATGGGAATCTGTCCGTGAAGCGGCCCGTTGCCGGTGACGACGATGGAATCCATTTGGCTCTAGTCCTTCTGCTCTTCGCCGTGCCCTGCCTCGGTGTGCCCGGCCTCTCCGGCGGCCCGCGCACGCATCTGTGCCTTGCGCCGTGCGAGATTGGCCTTGAGGGTGGATTTGAGCCTGTCCCCGCGCTCTTTCGGCGCGGCTTTGCGGGTTTCTGGCTTGGGTTTATCGCTCATGCCCCCCCTCTTACAGGAGGTGCGAAATAGCGTCCAGTTACCCCTTGCGCCCCCGGCGAGAAGCGTCTAATCACCGCGCCACATCGGCGCTGCTGTAGCTCAGAGGTAGAGCACTCCCTTGGTAAGGGAGAGGTCGAGAGTTCGATTCTCTCCAGCAGCACCATTTCAACCCATTGAAATGAAATAAGGCCCTTGCATCCAAGGACCTTTGGCCGTTCGAAGGTTACAAACCTGGTAACATACGATCGTTCTCATGGCGGGTAGGGTCAGGCACTTGGTGAATCGCAGCGGGCGCTATCATGCCGGGCTGGTCGTGCCGAAAGACCTGCGCGGAATCGTCGGCAAGACCGGGTTGCGAACGCCTCCGGGCGGCGATTACCGGCAACTCCAGATAAGGCTGAGCTGGCCGATCTGGTAGGGCCTCAGAGCGCGCCGGCCCTGCGGCGCGTGCAGCTGCTGCGACGCGTCTGTGAGGCACCGAAGGCGTAGCGAGGAGGAATGCGCGAACCACGGCGAGGAAGGGTCGGGCTGCCGTCCCTCGCCGGGTCCCGCCAGAAAGGTTACCCCAAGTTTACGCTACTTGAGAGATTCTGCCGGGAAAACGTGTTACCCTCGGCGCGATGTAAACCTTCCGGACCCGACGGCCCGGTTCACGCACGCTCGTGGCGCCGGGCTAACCATGCTCGATCAGACGCACGTCGCGAAACCGGGTCCGCGCCCCCATATTGACTGAACAGGCGTGATAGTCTCCGCCCAAGAAAGGCATCACTCGATGACCATGTTTTCCATGAAGCCACAGTTCAACCTTGCCGAATTCCTCGCGGTGCCCGCCCCCGTGGGTGGGGCCAGATCCCGCAACGCACGGCGCCGCAAAATGCAGTTCCAACCCGGTGCGAAATCTGAAGGTTCAGTCCCGCCGAAGCCCGCTGAAGACACCGAACCGACCGACAAACCGGAATAGTAACCGGGGTGGTGGCGCTCGCGCGTTCCTAAAGACCAAAACAGGCGCCGCCTGCAACAACCTGGCAGGTCAGTTTGAGTCTCATGCTATCGTCGTCCAACCCCGACAATCAGCGTCGCGGCGGGGCGAGAATTTCAAGGGATTCGCCTTCGGCAATCTTGCTGCGCCCGGACACCGTCTGCGACGCAGAAGAACGGATCAGGTGGTCGCATCGGGCGACTTGCCCATCGCGCATCAGGCCATTTCGGGAATGTCGCCGAAAATGGCTGCGGCCAAGGGCGGCATTGGTGCGGCCAGCGGTGAGAAGGCGGTGGCGAGCGACAGTTCGGAGGCGCGCGCGTATTTCAGCGCCATGTTCCAGGCCACCTGGCCCAGCACGATGGCCACGCCTGCATACAGCCAGATATACTGCCACTGCCGCCGCTCGGAAGGTGCTCGAGGACGGCGTGGCGTTCATTGAGCGGGTCAGGCTGGCTGTCGGCTACGAGGATACTGCCTTCTTCCGACGGATATTCAGGCACCATGGCGGCCTATCGCAGCGGGCAGAGATCATTTCGGCTTGCAAGAGGCTTGTGCTCACGTTCCCCTGGACCCCGGCGGCGTCCAGGGCAACAACCGTCTCAGGTATGGGCGCCCGACGCCTCGAACAGGATCAGTTCGACCCGCTCATCACCCGCGACATAGGCATCGTGACCTGGCGGAATCTCGAAAAAGTCGCCCCTGGTGATCGGCGTCTCCTCTCCGCTTTCGATCATCCGCACGACGAGCCGGCCCGAGAGGCAGTAGCCGGTGTGATGCATCGGGCAGGTGTCGGGGGAGCCAAGAAGCGGTTTTTCATCCACCTCCCAGGTCCAGCCGGGCTCGAACACGGCGCGCATGCCGGTGGAGCCTTGTTCGGTCTTGATGATGTCGATGCCGCCGCGCTCCTTCATGTCGAGCCGGTCATCGGGGGTCTCGAAGCGGCGAATTTCGATGGTAGCTGTCATGTGTTTTCTGCCTTTCTGTGGGCCGGACTCGAAGGGCCGGACCATTCATATATAGGTAATTTCGGAGTTCAGAGTGTAAAGCATCCCCTCGACCTTGATGCAGGTCTCCGAGTCGTAATTCCAAGAGGCCAGCGTCGTCTTTGGCCTCGTCGATCTCCATGTCGCGATGGGCCTCGGTCATGCTCCGATCCCGGTAGCCGTCCGACCGCTGATACTGGCGGCGAGGATTTCGCAGATGTTCGGCGATCAGCCGGATGCCGGTGGCGTCTCCAGGGCGGTCGGTGAGCGTCACGATCTCCAACTCCCTGGCGAGAGATTGGGTGATTGCTGTTCCTTTCGTCTTTGTCCGCGAGTTCGCTCAGGCGGGTTCGATTTGCGCCGACTTGACTGCCTCTGCGGTCATCGGCTCATCACCCCCGTTCTTGCTGTCAAGCGGCAAACAAGCCATAGTGTTGTGCTGAGCATTGGTCTGAGTTTCACAGGCTCACCACGATGCGGGTGCCAGTTCACCGATCGCCAGAGCATTCAATCGCTAGATCAGCCACCGCACGAGCACGGGCACGATGATGCTGGTGAGCAAGGCATTGAGCGCCATCGCGATGCCAGCATAGGCCCCGGCAGTCGGGTTCACCTGGAATGCGCGCGCCGTTCCGATGCCGTGTGATGCCAGCCCGACGGAGAACCCACGCGCGCGCCAGTCCTTGATACGCAGCACTGTCATTAGGGGCGTGACGATCACGGCCCCGATGATCCCGGTCAGGATCACAAGCACGGCCGTCAAAGCGGGAAGGCCGCCGACCGCTTCGGATATCCCGAGCGCCACGGGCGCGGTCGTGGATTTGGGGGCGAGCGACAGGATCACCTCGGTCGAAAGACCGAACGCCTGCGCCAGCAGAATGGCGGAGCCTGCCGCCGTCACCGAGCCGGCCAGAAGCGCCAGCAGGATCGGCGCGACGGACTGGCTAATGGTCTCGCGGTTGTCCCATAGCGGCAGCGCCAGCGCGATCGTCGCCGGGCCCAGCAGGAAATGGATGAACTGTGCCCCCTCGAAATAGGTCGCATACTCTGTCTGCGTGACCCAGAGCACCGGCGTGATCATCAGGACCGCGAGGATCACCGGGTTGGCCAATGGATTATTGTCCAGCCGTCGCGCCACCGCGTCAGCGGCAAGATACGCCAGAACGGTCGCGGTCAGCCACAGAAGGGGACTTGTGGACAGATAGCTCCAGAGGTTTGCCACGTCCGTCATGTCGAGCGCCCTTCGGTCAGGCGGCGCACACCAATAAAGGTGCCGACAGCCGCCAGCATGGCCAACAGCGTGGACAGCACAAGCACGACGAGGAGCGCAAACCAATCCTCCGATAGGACCTCCAGATTGCCGATCACACCGACGCCCGCCGGAACGAATAGCAGGGACAGGTTTGCCAGGATGACCGTGATGGTCGCCCGTAGCTGTTCGGCAAGTGCCGGCCTGAGGCGAAGGATGAGAATGAGCAGCGTCAGCCCGATGACGGGGCCGGGGATGGACAGGCCGATGCCGCGGACGATCACCTCTCCGATGAGTTGGCAGACAAGAAGCAGCCCGAGAGTTGGAAGCATGGGAATTACCTTTTCAGGAGCGTGCGCCTGATCTTGGTGACAGCTAAGTCTGCGTGCCACAATCGCATCGCGCAACCAGTAACACTGTTATGCCCGCCGCGCAGGCGCGGCCTGGTCTCAATTCAGCCTCCACCGGCCACGGTCAGGCCCAGCAGACGCCAGACCTGCATGCCGCCGCGGTAGTATGAGATCCGCTCGGCGGGGTAGCCGGCCGCGATCATGTTGCGGATCGCCGTCGGGGACTGCCCGCACCAGATCCCGTTGCAGAAGAGCGCGACCCGCTTGGCCTCCGCACAATCCCAGCCGTCGAAATCCGGCAGGCACCCGAGCCGGCCGAGCTCATCGACGACATACGTATAGGGAATGTTGATCGCGCCCGGGATCGTACCGCCCTGAAACCAGTCAGACGTCCGGCTGTCCACGACAACGGCTTCAGGGTCCTGCAACATCTCCAGAAGCTCGAGTTCCCCGATCGTCGATACACCCGGAGCGGGGACCATCGGCTGTATGCAGAATTCCGGACACGGGCGCGAGGTGCGCGCCCACTCGCCGGTTAGCTCGTGCGACGGATCCTGTATGCGCTTGATCACCTGTGGGCCATTCTTGGTCTGAACGGTCGCCTCGGGCATGGATTTCGTGATCCCCACTGTAGGGTCGGCCTGCGCCGACCCGGCAATGAATGCGGCAGCGAAAGCGGTGGCAAGTGTCTTCATTTTGTCCTCCGGTCTGTGCGTTATTACGCGCGGCGCAAGGGTGTCGGAAAGGGGCACGCCGATCCGGGCTGCGCGAGGCGCGCTCTGGCGTGTTTCCGCGTCTGTCGCCCGCGAGAAGCATAGGGCCACTACCCTGCACGCTCTTTGATCTTGCGCAATGGCCAAGACGGTCGTCCGGCACCTCGATCATCCGCGGGGGCGCTACCTGTTTCATCGGCCTCGGCTTCTCGACCGGTGGCCATGGCCCTGTTGATGGCGTCGAGGCCCCGTCAAGGCATTGTAACCCGGCGCCGCGCATGTAGGGTATGCCCGGGATGTGAAAGGGAGGCAGGCAGATGATCGCAGTGAACCCCGAGAGATTTCTGGCCGATCTGCACCGGCTGCGCGAGTTCGGCGCGGCAGGGGTGGGCAAGGGCGTGGTGCGCCCGGCCTATAGCGAGGCCGACATCGCGGCGCGGGACTGGCTGGCGGGACGGATGCGCGAGGCGGGGCTGGTGCCGCATCTCGATCCGGTGGGCAATCTCTTTGGCCTGGCCGAGGGGCGCTCGATCCTGCTGGGCAGCCATAGCGACAGCCAGCCCGAGGGTGGCTGGCTCGACGGGGCGCTGGGCGTGATCGCGGCGCTGGAGGTGGCGCGCGCGAGCGTCGAGGCAGGTGGGCCGCCGGTTTCTGTCGTGTCCTTCCAGGACGAGGAAGGGCGGTTCGGCGTCACCACCGGTAGCGCGATCTGGTCTGGAAACCTGTCGTTGGAGGATGCCGACCGGCAGACCGACCGCGAGGGTGTGCGCTTTGCCGAGGCACGGGCGGGGATCGCGGAGCGGGCCGGGGATTTCGTCGACCCGGGGCGTTTCTCCGGCTTTGTCGAGATGCATATCGAGCAGGGTCCGTGGCTCTATGAGGCGGGCGAGGCGGCGGGCGTGGTCACCGATATCGTCGGCATCCGCGACATGCGGATTACCTACGACGGCGAACAGAACCACGCGGGCACCACGCCGATGCACCGCCGCCGCGACGCGTTCCAGGGGCTGGCACGGTTCAACGCGCTGCTGAATGACCGGCTGCGCAACGTGGTCACGCCGCAGACGGTGTGGACCATCGGCCATGTCCGGCTGCACCCGGATGCCCATTCCATCGTGCCGGGACGGGCGGTGTTTTCCATGCAGTGGCGCGACGGCGACGCGGACCGGCTGCGCCGGATGGAAGAGATCATCCGCGAGACGGCGCAGGAGGTGGCGAAGGACGCGGGGTTGAGCGTGAGCTTTGGCGACATGCTGGGGCTGGAGCCGATGCCGATGGACGAGACCTTGCGCGACGCGCTGTGCGACAGCGCCGAGGCGGTGGCGCCGGGGCGCTGGCGGCGGATGCAGTCGGGGGCGCTGCACGATGCGACCAACGTGGCGCGGCTGATGCCCGCCGCGATGCTGTTCGTGCCCTCGATCGACGGGATCAGCCATGCATTCGCCGAGGATACCGCCGAGGCCGACCTGGTGACCGGGCTGGAGGTATTGGCCGGGGCGGTGGGGCGTGCCGGGGGGTAATATCGTCACCGTCCGGTGTGACCGGCGGAAGTATGCCGGTCGCGCCCGGCGCGGCATTCAATAATCATCCTTCGTGCCCATCTGTCGGTCAGGACAAGATGGAGAGCGACATGGCACGCGAGCCGCAGCGCGACCGCGCCGAAGCTGAGATTCTCTACACCCATCACACGCCGCGCGACATTCGCGACAGGATCGCGTTGCGGGTGGTCAAGACCATGCGCGTCTTTGCCGACGCGTTCTTCTCTGCGCGCTACGGGCACCGCGCCGTGGTGCTGGAAACGGTAGCGGCGGTGCCGGGCATGGTCGGCGGCCTGTTGCGGCATCTAAAGGCGGTGCGCCATATCCGCGACGACCAGGGCTGGATCCGCGATCTGCTCGACGAGGCCGAGAACGAGCGCATGCACCTGATGACCTTCATCCATGTCGCGCAGCCGACGCGGGTGGAGCGGCTGCTGATCATGGTGGCGCAGGTCGTGTTCTACAACGTGTTCTTCTTCACCTACCTGTTCGCCCCGCGGATCGCGCATCGCATCGTCGGCTATCTCGAGGAGGAAGCGGTGGTCAGCTACACGGAATACCTGGCCGAGATCGACGCCGGGCGGCAGGAGAACGTGCCCGCCCCGCGGATCGCCATCGACTACTGGGGGCTGCCCGAGGAGGCCCGGCTGCGCGAGGTGGTGATCCGCGTGCGTGCCGACGAGGCACATCACCGCGACACCAACCACGGGTATGCCAACCAGATCATGGAGGGAACCGATCCGTGAGCAGGATCACCCCCAGCGCACATCGCCGAGGAAGATGTAGCCCGCGCCGTAGATCGTCTTGATCAAGCGGGGATTGCGGGGGTCTTCGCGCAGCTTGGTGCGCAGGCGCGAGATGCGCACATCCATCGCGCGGTCAAAGCTTTCGCCCGCGGCGCCGCCAAGCGCCTCCTGCATCGCCTGCCGCGAGATGAGCCGTTTGGGCCGTTCGAGGAACAGCCGCAGCACCTCGCCCTCGGCATGGGAAAAGGGGGTTTCCGCGCCGCTGTCATCCTCGAGCACGTAGCGGTCGAAATGCGCGGCCCAACCGTTGAAGTGCGCCACCTCGCCAGTCTGGGTGCTGGGCGTGCCGCGGCGCAGGCGGGCGCGGATGCGGGCCACCACCTCGGCCGGGTCGAACGGTTTTATGATGTAGTCGTCGGCCCCAAGCTCCAGCCCGGTCACGCGGTCCTGCACCTGCGCGCGGCCCGAGATGATGATCACCGTCGCCCCCTGTTCCAGCGCCAGCCGGTGCACGAGGCCGAGGCCGTCGCGGTCGGGCAATGACAGGTCGACGAGGCAGACATCGGGGCTCGCCTGCCTGAGCGCCGCCTCGAACTCTGTCGCGCGACCGAACGCCATGGTGCGAAAGCCTGCCTCCTCCAGCGCCTCGGCAAGCATGGTGCGGATCGCGGGCTCGTCGTCGAGGATCGTCACGAGGGGGGCGTTTGCGGGGGCGGTCATGGGCGGTCTCCGGTGGAAAGGGCGGCGTCGAGCTGTGCGGCGGTGAACGGCTTGCGCAGGACCGGGGCCACGTCTGCGGCGGCACGGTGGAGCGGGTCGTCGGGCGGCAGCGAGGTCATCAGCACCAGCGGGCAGTCGCCGGGACGGGGCAGGCGCGCGAGGTCGATGCCGGTGGCGCTGCCCTCCAGCACGATATCCGACAGGATGGCGGAAATCTCGGGCAGGTCGGCGAGAATGTCGGCGGCCTCGGCCACGCTCGCCGCCTCGATCACGCTGTGGCCCGCGCCGCGCAGCATGTCGCGCAAGGCCGAGCGCAGGTCGGGGCTGTCCTCGACCAGCAGCACGAGGCCGGGGGGGCGCGCGTCGCCCGCGGGCCGGAGCGGCAGGCGCAGGGTGACGCGCCCGCCGGCATCGGTATTGCCCAGCATGATGCGCCCGCCGGCGAGCTTGGTCATGTCGTAGACCATCGACAGGCCGAGCCCCGAGCCCTCGCCGCCCTTGGTGGTGAAGAACGGGTCGAGCGCGTGGTCGAGCGCCTCGGGCGAGAAGCCCGGACCGGTATCGCCGACGGTGAATTCCAGCCACGTTTCCTGCACCGGGCGGACGGTGAGGGTGACCCGGCCACGGCTGCCGCAGGCATCGCGGGCGTTGAGCACGAGGTTCAGCAGCGAATCCTGCAACATGCCCGCGTCGAGCAGGTAGCGCCCCCCTGCCCCTTGCGTGTCGATGGCGAAGCTGATCCCCGAGGGCAGCGCCGAGCGCGCCAGCGTGTCGAGATCGGCGAGGAAGGCGGCGAGATCGGTGGGCACCGGCTCGTGCTCGCGCGGGCCGGTCATGTCGGCGATGCGACCGAGCAATCCGCCGCCGCGCCGTGCCGCCGCCAGCGTGGCATCGATCAGTTCGCGCGCCTCGGCAGGCACCCCCATCCGCGCCAGTCGCGACTGCATGCCAAGGATGATCGTCAGCAGGTTGGAGAAATCATGCGCGAGGCCGGAGGTGAGCTGCGCCGCCATCTCGCGCCGCTTGGTCTGTTGCAGCGCGGCGCGCGCCTGGCTCTCGCGGGTGATATCCATCGACAGGATATAGACGCCACCCGAGATCGGGTCGGGCGTGAGCGCCACGCGGATGCGATGCGAGCTTGGCGGGTGGGTGAATTCGAACACCGAGGGTTCGCCCGCGTAGGCACGATCGAGGTGCGGGCCAATGACCGCCCATGTCCCGGGGTCGAACACATCGGCGGCGTCCACGCCGATCGGGTCGGTGCGCGTGCCCGGCATCACCGAGGTCAGCCTTCGATTGGAATAGGTATAGCGGCGGTCGTGCCCGACATGGGCGATATGGGCGGGCATCATCTCGGCGGTCAGCCGCGTGCGCGCCTCGGCCTCGGTGATCTGGCGCTTGGCCTCTTCGAGCGCGGTGATGGTGGCCTGAAGCTCGCGGTTGGCGGTGGCCAGGTCTTCGGAATAGGCGAGTATCTGGTCCGACAGTTCCTCTGACCGGGCGCGCAGCAGCGCCTCCTGCCGCTTGGCCGGGGTGATATCGGTATAGACCGTCACCCACCCGCCCTGCGGCAGCGGCGTGCCCTCGACGCTGATGGTGCGGCCATTGGCGCGGGTGCGCTCCATGTAATGCGGCTCGAAGGCGCGGGCGGTCTCGACCCGCTCGGCGACGAAATCCTCCACGCAGCCCACGTCGCCGTAATCTCCGCGCCGGGCGAGGTAGCGGATGGTGGCGGCGAAATCCGCGCCGGGCGTCACCAGCGCGTCGGGCAGGGCGAACATTTCCTGGAAGCGGCGGTTGCAGACGGCAAGCCGCAGGTCGCGGTCATAGATGGTGAGCGCCTGCTGGATGAGGTTCAGCCCGGCCATGGTCATGGCGTCGCGGTCGGTCGGCATGGGGGCTAGTCTCCGGGGTGCAAGGCGGGGGTGTTCCCCCGCGCGGAACAAGGCGAGCCTGCATGCCGCCGCGCGAGCGCCCGACCGCCCGCACGGGCGGGCGCGCGGCTCATCGCCGGATACCAGGAGGTTTGCGTGCCCACCAAGCCATACCCCTCATCCTGTCCCTACCCCCTCTCCCCTAGCACCGCGCGCGGGGGGCGCAAAGACCGTTCCCGCGCGGTAACAATTCGTAAGGATTGCGACATGTTCAGGAAAAAGTTGACCGCCAGCAATATTCGCGCACCCTTGAGGCAAGAAGAATCGCGCACAGGGGCGCGGCCCGCATGGAGGATGCGGGCATAAGGGAGGAGAGAAATTTGGCACAGCCGTCACCAGCGGCGGATGGGGCGCGCTCCATTCCGGCGCTCTTGCAACGCAACGCCAGCCGTTTCGCGGGCCGCCACGCCTATCGCGAAAAGGAATACGGCATCTGGCAGACCTGGACCTGGGCCGAGGCCGAGAAGGAAATCGAGGCGCTGGCGCTGGGGCTGATAAACCTGGGCGTGGACGAGGGCGATTTCATCGCCATCATCGGGCGCAACCGGCCGCATTTCTACTGGTCCATGGTTGCCGCGCAATCGGTGGGCGCGATTCCCGTGCCGCTCTACCAGGATGCCGCTGCCGACGAGATGGCCTATGTCATGGACCATTGCGGCGCGCGTTTTGCGATCGTCGAGGACCAGGAGCAGGTCGACAAGCTGATCGAGGTGCAGGAACGCCTGCACCAGCTTGAGCACATCATCTATATCGACCCCAGGGGCCTGCGCAAATACGACCACCACAAGCTGCACCGCTTCATCGACATTCAGGAGCAGGGGCGCGCGGCCCATTACGAATTCATCGAAGATCTCAAGGCGCGGCGCGACAAGCTCGATTACGGCAGCGTGTGCGTGATGCTCTATACCTCGGGCACCACGGGCAAGCCCAAGGGCGTGGTGCTGAGCAATCGCAACATCATCGAGGCGTCGAAATCCTCGGCGGAATTCGACAACCTGAGCAAGGACGAGGAGGTGCTCGCCTACCTGCCGATGGCATGGGTGGGCGATTTCATCTTTTCCATCGGGCAGGCCTATTGGTGCGGGTTCTGCGTCAACTGCCCGGAATCGCCCGAGACCATGCAGACCGACCTGCGCGAGATCGGGCCGACCTATTACTTTGCCCCGCCGCGCGTGTTCGAGACGCAGCTTACCAACGTGATGATCCGCATGGAGGATGCCAGCCGGTTCAAGAAATGGCTGTTCGATCACTTCATGGCCGTCGCGCGCCGGGTGGGCCCCGACATCCTCGATGGCAAGCAGGTCGGCGGCATGGACCGGTTGCGCTATGCCTTGGGCAACCTGTTCGTCTATGGCCCGCTGAAGGACACGCTGGGCCTGGGCCGGGTGCGGGTGGGCTATACCGCGGGCGAGGCAATCGGGCCGGAAATCTTCGATTTCTACCGCTCGCTCGGCATCAACCTCAAGCAGCTCTACGGCCAGACCGAGGCCAGCGTTTTCATCACCCTGCAACCCGATGGCGAGGTGCGCAGCGACACGGTGGGCGTTCCGGCACCGGGTGTGGAGGTTCGCATCGGCGACAATGGCGAGGTCTATTATCGCGGGGCCGGCACGTTCGAGTATTACTACAAGAACGAGGAAAGCACGAAGAAGACCAAGGACGCGGAAGGCTGGGTCGCCACCGGCGACGCCGGCTTCTTCGAGGAGGGATCGGGCCACCTGCGGATCATCGACCGCGCCAAGGATGTGGGCAAGATGGCCGACGGCAAGCTGTTCGCGCCGAAATACGTGGAGAACAAGCTCAAGTTCTACCCCAACATCCTAGAGGCGGTGGTGTTCGGCAATGATCGCTCTGAATGCACCGCCTTCGTCAATATCGACCTGGCGGCGGTGGGCAACTGGGCCGAGCGCAACAATATCGGCTATGCCTCGTATCAAGAGCTGGCAGGGCACCCGCAGGTGCTCGATATGATCCGCGGCCATGTCGAGGAGGTGAACCGCTCTCTCGCCGACGACCCGATGCTGTCGCATTGCCAGGTGCACCGCTTCCTCGTGCTGCACAAGGAGCTGGATGCCGACGATGGCGAGATGACGCGCACGCGCAAGGTGCGCCGCGGCGTGATCTCCGAGAAGTTCGAGGACCTGCTGGTGGCACTCTATGACGGGTCCGAGGAGGTCTACACCACCACCGAGGTGACCTACGAGGACGGGCGCAAGGGCAGCATTTCGGCGACGCTGAAGATCGTGCCGGTGCAGGTCGCGGTGGAGCAGACAGCGAAGGTGGCGGCGGAATGAAGGACATGGACGCAGAGGGCTACACCACCGAGGACGGCCGCAAGATCGGCGGCGTGCTGATGGAGATGCGCAACATCACCCTGCGGTTCGGCGGGGTGGTGGCGATCGAGGATATCAGTTTCGATATCCGCGAGGGCGAGATCCGCGCGATCATCGGACCCAACGGCGCGGGCAAGTCGTCGATGCTCAACGTGATCAGCGGCTTCTACAATCCGCAGGAGGGCGAGGTCTGGTACAAGGGGGCAAAGCGCCCGCAAATGAAGCCCTACCAGGTGGCGCAACAGGGCATCGCGCGCACCTTTCAGAATATCGCGCTGTTCGAGGGGATGACCGTGCTCGACAACGTCATGACCGGCCGCATCCGGCAGATGAGCGCGGGGCTGTTCGCGCAGGCGCTATGGAAGGGCCGCGCGGAAGCCGAGGAAACCGAGAACCGCGCGGCAGTGGAGAAGGTCATCGACTTTCTCGAAATCCAGCACATCCGCAAAACGCCGGTGGGCCGCCTGCCCTATGGCCTGAAAAAGCGGGTGGAGCTTGCCCGCGCGCTGGCCGCCGAGCCGTCGATCCTGTTGCTGGACGAGCCGATGGCGGGGATGAACGTCGAGGAGAAGGAGGACATGAGCCGCTTCATCCTCGACGTGAACGACGAGTTTGGCACAACGATCGCGCTGATCGAGCACGACATGGGCGTGGTGATGGACCTGTCCGACCGGGTCGTGGTGATGGATTACGGCAAGAAGATCGGCGACGGCTCGCCCGACGAGGTGCGCAAGAACCAGGCGGTGATCGACGCCTACCTGGGGGTGGCGCATGATTAAGGCGCTCGGCCTCGCGCTCCTGCTGCCCGCCGCGGCCCATGCCGGGGCGTGGGCGGATTTCGAGACGCGCTGCCTGTCGGCGCTGGAGAACCAGGTGCCGCCGGTGGTGGCCGGGCTGGGGACGGGCGCGCGTGACGGGGATGTCGTGCGCTACGCGCTGACCGCGGGTCGAACCCTCGCGGTCGAAACCGCCCCCGCCGACGGGATGCGGGCCTGCGCGGTACGCGACCCCGAGGGCGCGCCGGTGCCAGGGTTCGACACCTGGATCGCGGCGTCGGTGGAGGCGGGGCGCTACGTGCCCGTGGCCACGGGCCGCTGGCACAGCCACCTGTGGATCGAGCCGGTGCTCGAAGTGCAGAAAACCAATGCGGACCGGGGCATCACCCTGCGGATCGTGGAGACATACCTTGAAGCCTGACACGACGCGAGCGCGCGCAATGGGAGAGGAGGCAGACCATGCCTGACCAGTTGATTTTCGCGATGGAGGTGTTTCTCAACGGCCTCATGGCCGGGGTGCTCTACGCGCTCGTGGCGCTGGGCTTCGTGCTGATCTTCAAGGCGAGCGGCATCTTCAATTTCGCGCAAGGGGTGCTCGCGCTCTTTGCCGCGCTGACGCTGGTGGGAATCATGGACGGGCAGGTGCCCTTCGCGCATCTCATCAATGCCGTTTTCGGCACCGAGGTCCATCATTTCGGCTGGCATGTCCCGGCGCTGGCCGCGATCCTGCTGACGATGGTGGTGATGGTGGCGCTGGCCTGGGCGGTCAACCATTTCATCTTTCGCCACCTCGTCGGACAAGAGCCGATCATCCTGTTCATGGCCACCATCGGCCTTGCCTATTTCCTCGAAGGGTTCGGCGACATCATGTGGGGCGCCGACATCAAGAAGCTCGACGTGGGCCTGCCGCAGGGCATCAACACGGTGATCGACGAGGTCACATACGGTATCTTCGGCTACGGGTTCTTTATCGACAATCTCGACCTGTGGGCGACATTCGTGGCGGCGCTTCTGGTGATCGCGCTGGTGATCTTCGCGCAGTATTCCAAGCATGGCCGGGCCATGCGCGCGGTGGCCGACGACCATCAGGCGGCGCTGTCGGTGGGTGTGTCGCTCAACTTCATCTGGGTAATGGTGTGGTCGCTGGCGGGTTTTGTCGCGCTGGTCGCGGGTATCATGTGGGGCACGAAATCGGGCGTGCAGTTCTCGCTGTCGCTGATCGCGTTGAAGGCACTGCCGGTGCTGATGCTGGGCGGATTCACGTCGATCCCCGGCGCCATCGTCGGCGGACTCATCATCGGGGTGGGCGAGAAGCTGTTCGAGTTCGCCATCGGTCCGATGGTGGGGGGCGCAACAGAGAACTGGTTCGCTTACGTGCTGGCGCTTCTTTTCCTCGTCTTCCGGCCGCAAGGTTTGTTCGGCGAGAAGATCATCGAGAGGGTGTGAGGGGTATGCAGAAACTGATTGCCATCCTCAACGTGATCGCCTGGGCCGGGTTCTGGGCCTTCGGATACCTCGCGCTGACGGCGCGGGTCGATCATACCGGACAGATGGTCACCGCCGCGCTGCTCGCCGCGTTGGGAGGGGGCGTGGGGATGCTCGCCTTCTTCTGGCTGGTGCGCCACTCCGAGGCGACGGGATATGCCAAGCCCGCCAACCGCGCCGAGAAGCGCGACGACGACGAAATCCATGGGGAGGTTCTCTGAGATGTTTTACCGCGAGGCTGGAGATTTCAAGACCTCCTATACCGACGACAGCCAGACCTTCCCGATCAAGTTCGACCGCTACCGCTATTACGCGGTGCTGGTGGCGGCCTTTGCCGTGGTGCCCCTGGTCATCGACGATTACTGGGTGAACGCGGTGTTCCTGCCGTTCCTGATCTACGCGATCGCGGCGATCGGGCTGAATATCCTCGTGGGCTATTGCGGGCAGGTCAGCCTCGGCACTGGCGGGTTCATGGCGGTGGGGGCCTATGCGGTCTACAAGCTGATGACAGCCTTTCCCGAGGTGAGCATCTTCTTCCACGTCATCATCGCGGGCGGGATCACGGCGGCGGTCTGCGTGCTATTCGGCCTGCCATCCCTGCGGATCAAGGGGTTCTACCTCGCGGTGGCGACGCTGGCGGCGCAGTTCTTCCTTGTGTGGCTGTTCAACCGGGTGCCGTGGTTCTACAACTATTCGGCCTCGGGCCAGATCAGCGCGCCCGAGCGCACCATCGCCGGCGTTCCGATCACCGGGGCGGAAACCGCGCCGTGGGCGGCCTATCTCTTTTGCCTCGTCTTCGTGACGGCCTCGGCGCTCATCGCGCGCAACCTGACGCGCGGCATGGCGGGGCGCAAGTGGATGGCCATCCGCGACATGGACATCGCCGCCGAGATCATCGGGGTGAACCCGCTCAAGGCCAAGCTGTCGGCCTTTGCCGTCTCGGGCTTTTTCGTGGGTATCTCGGGCGCGCTGTTCTTTGCCGTCTATCTGGGTGCTGTCGAGGTGGGCGAGGCGTTCGGCATCAACAAGTCGTTCCTGGTGCTGTTCATGGTCATCATCGGCGGGCTCGGCTCGATCTTTGGCAGCTTTGCGGGGGCGGCGTTCCTCGTGCTCTTGCCGGTCTTGCTGAAGAACACGCTGGTGGGCACGCTCGGCTGGCCGACGGACCTCGCCGCGCATCTCGAACTGATGATCGTGGGTTCGCTGATCATCGTGTTCCTGGTGGCCGAGCCGCACGGGCTGGCGCAACTGTGGCGCGTGGCAAAGGAGAAACTGAGGCTTTGGCCCTTCCCGCACTAGGGCGGGCCATCGGTGGGTTGGCACCCACCCTACGCGATTGGGCGCAGGAGATCGCGTTCAAGGAAAGACATCGGATAAACCAAGGGAGGATAAGACCGATGAAACAGAAACTCATGGCAACCGCGCTGGCGGCTGCGATGGTGGCAGGACCGGCGCTCGCCGATCTGACCATCGTCGATACCAGCTATCGCACCGGCCCCTATGCCGCGAACGGCATCCCGTTCTCGGACGGCTACCAGGATTATTTCACGCTGCTGAACGAGCGTGACGGCGGTATCGGCGGGGAAAAGATCAACCTCGTGGAATGCGAGACCGGCTACAACACCGAGAAGGGCGTCGAGTGCTACGAGGCCACCAAGGGCGAAGGCGGCGGCGCGCTGGTCTATCAGCCGCTCTCGACCGGCATCACCTATCAGCTCATTCCCAAGGCCACCGCCGACGGCATTCCGCTTCACACGATGGGCTACGGGCGCACCTCGGCCAAGAACGGCTCGGTGTTCAAGTGGGTGTTCAACTATCCGGCCAACTACTGGGACGGGGCGAGCCACGCCATCACCCATATCCTCAACGAGAATGGCGGTGACATCAGCGGGCGCAAGATCGCGCTGGTCTATCACAACTCTGCCTATGGCAAGGAGCCGATCCGGACGCTCGAAGAGCTGTCGAAAAAGCACGGCTTCGAGTTGATGCTGCTGCCGGTGGATCACCCCGGCCAGGAGCAGAAGTCGCAATGGCTCCAGATCCGCCGCGAAAAGCCCGACAACGTGATCATGTGGGGCTGGGGCGTGATGAACCAGGTCGCCATCCAGGAGGCCGTCAACATCCGCTTTCCGATGGACCAGTTCATCGGCATCTGGTGGTCCGGCTCCGAGAACGACGTGAAGGCGGCGGGCGACAAGGCCAACGGCTACAAGGCGCTGACCTTCCACAACCTTGGGTCGGATTACCCGGTCTATGACGACATCCAGAAGCATGTCGTCGACTCCGGCAACGCCGCCGGCGCGGGCGACCAGATCGGCACCGTGCTCTATAACCGGGGCATGTATGCCGCGATGCTGGCCGCCGAGGCGATCAAGACCGCGCAGGAAATGCACGGCGTGAGCGCGATCAACGCGGCCCAGATGCGCGACGGCATGGAGAACCTCGAAATGACCGAAGAGAAGATGGCCGGGCTGGGCCTTCCGAACTTTGGCCCCGAGTTTACCGTGTCCTGCGAGAACCACGGCGGTAACGGCTATGGGGCCGTGTCGCAGTGGAATGCCGAGGCGGGCGAGTTCGAGCTGATCACCGACTACTACCAGTCGGACCAGGAGATCATCTCGGCGCTCGTGGCCGAGGATTCCAAGCAGTTCGCCGAAGAGAACGGCATCGAACCGGGCTGCTGAAGCCATCACCATGTCCGGCCGCCGCACCCTGCGGCGGCCGGACGATCTGAGTATTTTTGCCAAGAAGAAACCGGGACGCGTGCCCTGAGACGGGGCTGGCGCGGCCTGATGAAACGGAGCCTGGGCGATGCTGGATGCAGGAAAGACCGACGAGGCGCTTCTCGAGGTCAACAATATCGAGGTGATCTACAATCACGTGATCCTCGTGCTGAAGGGCGTCAGCCTCAAGGTGCCCAAGGGCGGGATCACCGCGCTTCTGGGCGGCAACGGCGCGGGCAAGACCACCACGCTCAAGGCCATTTCCAACCTGCTGAAATCCGAGCGCGGCGAGGTCACCAAGGGCGCGATCCGCTATCGCGGCGAACGGGTGCAGGACCTGCTGCCCTCCGATCTGGTGAAGATGGGGGTGGTGCAGGTGATGGAGGGGCGGCACTGTTTCGAGCACCTGACCATCGAGGAAAACTTGCTGACCGGTGCCTATACCCGCGGCATTGGCCGGGCCGAGCTCGATGCCGATCTCGAGATGGTTTATGACTATTTCCCGCGCCTCAAGGAGCGCCGCCGCAGCCAGGCGGGCTATACCTCGGGCGGCGAGCAGCAGATGTGCGCGATCGGTCGCGCGCTGATGGCGCGGCCCGAGACGATCCTGCTGGACGAGCCGTCGATGGGGCTTGCGCCGCAACTGGTGGAACAGATTTTCGAGATCGTGAAGTCGCTGAACGAAAAGGAAGGATATACCTTCCTGCTGGCCGAGCAGAACACCAACGTGGCGCTGCGGTTCGCGCATCACGGCTATATCCTGGAATCCGGGCGCGTGGTGATGGACGGCCCCGCCGCCGCGCTGCGCGAGAACCCGGACGTCAAGGAATTCTATCTCGGCGTGTCGGACGAGGGGCGCAAATCGTTCCGCGACGTGCGCAGCTATCGCCGTCGCAAGCGGTGGCTGAGCTGAGGAGGATCAGCCTTGCAACAACTCGGCCCGCATCTCCTCGATCAGATCGAGCGCCTCGGCCCGCGTGTTGCGGATGTTGGGGCGGAAGCCCTGGCTCTCGGCGCGCAGGCGGATGTCCTGCTCGGTTTCCGAACCCGCGGCATACCGCGCCGATCCAAGCGATGCCGCCTCGTTGAGCCGCTTGCCGCGATGCGCGTAGCGCACCCATGCCGCGGGCAGGATCCGGCAACCGTTGAGGTTGACGAGGAAGAACCACTTGCGCTCGGTTTCGCGGATGCGGGCCTCGATATGGTCGTAGACGTGATCGACATCGCGCCCGTGATGGAAGGTGAAATCCGAGAAATCCGCCTCCATGATGCGCCGCCCGGGATCGAAGCTGATCCGGCGCGCGATCTCTTCGTCGCTGTGGCTGGGGGGGCGGATCACGCGCTTGCGCCGCGTGCTGGGGAAATCGGCGATGCGGTCGAGGGCGGCTTCGCGGGTCAGGCACAGGTTGGGGTCGAAGGCTTCGGTATCGGCGGCGCGTTCGATCTGGCGGCGGGTGTCGTCGGAGGCGTCGAACCGCACCGAACCCATCGAATGCGCGTAGTTGAGCGCGCGACCGCGGCGCGAATAGGCGATCCATGCCGCCGGGTCGATGCGGGTGCCGTTGAGGTTGACGAGGAAAAACCAGAGCTCTTCGCCGGTCTCGCCGATGCGTGCCTCGAGCCGGTCGTAGACCCGGTTGACGGTGGCGGAATCCTCGAAATGGAGCCTCGAGAAATCGGCCTCCATCACCTGGATGTCAGGGTGAAAGGCGATCCGGCGGTCGAGTGCGGCATCGTCGAGCGCCTCGGGCGCGTCTGTCGGGGTCGTCATGGCGGGCCTCGGGCAAGATATGCGTTCGGTATACAAAAGAGCACCGTTTATGCGCCGAACGCCGGTTTCAAACAATTGGTCAAGCTGTCGCAACGTAAGGCGGCAGGCAGAGGATGACGCGATGACCCAGTATTTCGACGAGTTGGAAACGCGCAGCAACGAGGCGCGGGCCGAGGCGCTGGCGCGCGCCCTGCCCGCACAGATCGCCCGTGCGCAGGCCTTGCCGGGCTATGCCGGCGCGCTCGACGGGGTCGAGGCGGCACGGGTAACGGATGCGGGTGCGCTCGCCACGCTGCCGGTTCTGCGCAAGTCCGATTTGGGGCGCGCGCAGGGCGCGGCGGCCCCCTTCGGCGGGCTGACCGCGCGGCCCGCGCATGGTTTCGCCCACATCTTTCAGTCGCCGGGCCCGATCTACGAGCCAGGCGGCGACAGCCATGACTGGTGGCGCGTGGGCCGCTTCCTGCATGCCTGCGGCGTGGGACAAGGCGATATCGTACAGAACTGTTTCGGCTATCACCTGACGCCCGCCGGCATGATCTTCGAGAACGGCGCGCGCGCGGTGGGCGCGGCGGTGCTGCCTGCGGGCACCGGGCAGACCGAGTTGCAGGCGCGCGCGGCGCATGACGTGGGCGTGACCGCCTATGCCGGGACGCCCGATTACCTGAAGGTGATCCTCGACAAGGCCGAGGAGATGGGCCTCGCGCTGAACATCACCAAGGCGGCGGTGGGGGGCGGCGCGCTGTTTCCGTCGCTGCGGCAGGAATACGCGGATCGCGGCATCGCCTGCCTGCAATGCTATGCCACCGCCGACCTGGGCAATATCGCCTATGAAAGCGCCGCGCAGGACGGGATGATCGTGGACGAGGGCGTGATCGTCGAGATCGTGCGCCCCGGCACCGGCGACCCGGTCCCGCATGGCGAGGTCGGCGAGGTGGTGGTGACCACGCTCAACCCCGATTATCCGCTGATACGCTTTGCCACCGGCGACCTGAGCGCGGTGATGGAGGGGACAAGCCCCTGCGGCCGCACCAACATGCGCATCAAGGGCTGGATGGGCCGCGCCGACCAGACCACCAAGATCAAGGGCATGTTCGTGCGCCCCGAGCAGGTGGCCGCATTGGTGGCCCGTCATGACGGAATTGGGCGCGCCCGCGTGATCGCCAGCCGAGAGGGCGAGGCGGACGTGATGACCGTGCGCATCGAGGCGGCGGAGGGTGAAGCCGATCACTATGCCGGGGCGGTGAGCGAGGTGCTCAAGCTCAAGGGCCGGATCGAGATCGTGCCGCCGGGCAGTCTGCCCAACGATGGCAAGGTGATCGAGGATTTGCGCAGTTACGAGTGAGTTTGTAGGGTGAAGGTATGGTGCAGCGTAAACTTTTCTCGGCGGTCTTGTGGCTCTGCGTGCTGGCTGGGCCATCGCTTGCCGCCGATCTGGCGCTGATCCTCGATACCCGTGCGCAGGGTGACCGGCGCTCGGCGGTGGCGTTCGACCCGGGCGCGGCGCTGGAGCAGGCCGGGTTCGAGGTGGTGGCCCCCGAGGGCGAGGGTATCGCGCCGCTGCGCGCCGCCGCGCTCGATCTCGAGGCACGGATCACGGCGGGCGAGGTGGCCCGGCTGGTGATCCTCGCCGCCGGAGAGATGGCCGGGGACGGGCAGGATAGCTGGCTGTTGCCGGAGGGTGTGGGCACGGTCTCGCGACTGCGGATCGGCGCGGCGGGGCTGTCGGTCAATGCGCTCTCGGCGATTGCCGGGGCGGTGGAGGGACCCGCCGTGCTGGTTCTGGCACCCGAGGAGGGCGAAGCGGCGGGCGCGGGGCTGATACCGGGGCTGTCGGGATTTTCCGAGGTGCCGGGCGTGACCTATGCCATCGGCCCGCGCAAGGGCATCGCCGCGCTGCTGGGCGGACCCTTGCTCGCCCCCGGGACGAGCTTTGCCGGGGTGGCGCGCGCGGCACCGGACGGCGTCATCCTGTCGGGCAACCTGTCGGGCGAGATGGGTCTGATGGGGCCGGGGCCGGACATGGTGCCCGAGGCGCAACTGGCCGAGGCGCGCGAGGATGGCTTCTGGCAGGCGGTCGAGACGCTGGACACGGTGGCGGCCTATGACGCCTATATCGCCGCCTATCCCGAGGGGCGTTACCTGGGCGAAGCGCAGGAGCGCCGCGACTGGCTGCGAGACGCGCCCGAGCGTGAGGCGCGCGCCGCCGAAGAGGCACTGGACCTGACCCGGGCGGACCGCCGGGACGTGCAGCGGTGGCTGGCGGTGCTGGGGTTCTACGAGCGGGGCATAGACGGGATTTTCGGACGCGGCACGCGCGGCGCGATCGCCGACTGGCAGGAACAGGCAGGCGTGGCGCCGACCGGCTATCTGGATCGCAACGACCTTGCGCGGCTGCGCGCGGACGCGACCGCCCGTCAGCGCGAGATCGAAGAGGAAGAGCGCCGGCAGCAGATGCAGGAGGAGCGCCGCGACCGCGCGTATTGGCGCGACACCGGGCGCGGCGAGGACGAGGCGGGGCTGCGCGCCTATCTCGACCGCTACCCCGAGGGGCTTTTCGCCGAGACCGCGCGCGCCCGGCTCGACGAGATCGAGGAGGCCCGCCGCGACGAGGCCGACCGGGCGGCGCGCGCCGACTGGCAGGCCGCACGCGAGGCCAACACGGCCGAGGCCTATGCCGCCTTCCTGCGCGATCACCCCGAAAGCCGCTTTGCCGAGGAGGCGCGCGCGCGGCTCGACGAGATCGAGCAGGGCCGCGCCGAGAACGAGGCCATCGCGCAGGCGCGCGAGGAGGAGAAGATCTATGCCGGGGCCGAGGTGGTGCGTATCCTGATCGAGCGCCGGCTGGCGCAGGTCGGGGCCGAACCGGGGCCGGTGGACGGCCGGTTCACCGAGGAGACGCGCGCGGCGATCCGCCGCTTCCAGCGCCATCGCGGCCTGCCGGTCACGGGCCATGTCTCGCAGGCGACAGCGGCGGCGCTGATGGGAATGCGCTGAACGGCGTCAGGTAAAGCGGTTGGCGTCATAGGGGGCGAGATCCAGATTGGGGCGCTTGCCGCCGATCAGGTCGGCCACCATGCGCCCCGTGCGCGGCCCCGCCGTCAGCCCGACATGCTGATGCCCGAAGGCGGCAAAGACGCCCGTCGCGCCGATTTCGCCGATAAGCGGCAGGCTGTCGGGGGTCGAGGGGCGCGGGCCCATCCATTCCTCTGCCGTCTCGAACCGCAGATCGGGAAAGACGCGGGCGATCTCGCGCCGGATCATGGCAAAGGGCGCGCGCGACGGCGGTGCGTCCGGATCGCCCAGTTCGACCGTGCCCGCGCAGCGCAACCCGGTGGCCATCGGCGTCACCGCGAACTTGCCCCGCGCCATCATCAGCGGCTGGCGCGGCAGGGCCGAGGGCTGGGCGAGGTGCAGGTGATAGCCGCGCTCGGCGGCCAGCGGCACCTTGAGGCCGAGTTTCTTCATCAGCGGCCCGGACCAGACCCCCGCCGCCAGCACCGCCGCGTCGCAGGCCAAGGGGCCCTGATCGGTCAGCACCTGCGTGATGCGCCCGTCGGCGAGGGTGACATCGCGCGCCTCGGCTTGCAGGTACCGCCCGCCTTCGGCCTGAAAGACGGCTGCGAGATCGGCCATGTAGGCGCCGGGATCGCGCACATGCCCCTGCCCGCGCAACATTGCGAGGCATCCGATGGCGGGGCCTACAAGCGGCTCCGCCTCCTGCACGGCCGCGCCCTCGATCACATCGGGAATGAACCCCGCCTCGCGCTTGGCCTGCCAGCCATAGGCATCGGCCTCATAGGCGGCGCGGCTGTCATACGCGTAGGCGAGATCGCTGGTGGCGAGCCATTTCTCGGCGCGGGTGCCGCGCACCAGCGCGCGGTGCTGATCGACGCTGTCGGTGACCAGCGGGATCAGCCCCCGGGTCATGCGCGCGGCGTCGCGCGGGTTGGCGTTGCGCGCGAACTGCCACAGCCACGGGGCGAGGCGCGGCAGGTCGCGCCAGCGGAGCCACAGCGGCGCGCCGGGATCGGCGAGATACTTGAGCGCCGTGGTCAGAATGCCCGGCGTGTTGACCGGCACGATGGCCCATTGCGCCATCAGCCCGGCATTGCCCTGCGACGCCCCGGCGCCGGGCGCATCGCGGTCGATGAGCGTGACGCGGTGGCCCGCACGGGTAAGCCATATGGCCGAGGCGAGACCACAGATGCCGGCGCCGATGACGACGATGGTGCGGGTATGGCTCATGCGCGAGGGGCTCCTTCGGGGGATAGTGCGCCGCCAAGGAAGCCCAGCCCGCGCGCCGGTGCAAGCCCTGTCATGGCACAGGGGTGGAAATGGCGTGGAGCGGACGTTGAACGTCAAGCGCTGAGCCGCGCCTCGCATGTCCGCGGGCAGGCGACCCGACGGTTTTTCAGTGCGCTTTATTTCAGCTTTCCCGCAAAAGATTTAGTCGGCGCGCTGGCTTAACCATATCGCCTGTCCGTCACGCCAAAGGCGTGCCGATACAGGTTGGCGCACCTCCGGTGCGACGGGCGGACATGCGATGGCGCGGCGGCCTTCGGCCTTGAATCCGCGCCGGGACCAAATCCCAAAGACCGCTCCAGGCCGAAGGCGGCCCCCGACCCGCCTCAGGCGGTGAGGCCCTCCGGCTCCGCCAAGCCATTCGCGCGGCAGCAGGCGGTGACGGTGTTGGCCAGCAGGCAGGCGATGGTCATCGGCCCCACGCCGCCCGGCACCGGGGTGATCGCGCCCGCCACCGCCGCGCAGCTCTCGAAATGGCAATCGCCCACCAGGCGGGTCTTGACGCTGCCATCCTCGTTCGTGCCGCGTTCCGGCGCCTCGATCCGGTTGATGCCGACGTCGATCACCGTGGCCCCCGGCTTGATCCACTCGCCCGGCACCATTTCGGGGCGGCCGACGGCGGCCACCACGATGTCGGCGCGGCGCACCACGTCGGGCAGGTCGCGGGTGCGCGAATGCGCGATGGTCACGGTGCAGCTCTCGCCCAACAGAAGCTGCGCCATCGGCTTGCCGACGATGTTGGAGCGCCCGACAACCACCGCATCCAGCCCGCTCAGCGATCCCAGATGGTCGCGAAGCATCATCAGGCAGCCCAGCGGTGTGCAGGGCACCATACTTTTCTGCCCGGTGCCCAGCAGGCCGACGTTGGAGATGTGAAAGCCGTCCACGTCCTTGGCGGGGTCGATGGAATTGATCACGAGGTCCGAATCGATATGCCCGGGCAGCGGCAGTTGCACGAGGATGCCATGCACGTCCGCATCGTTGTTGAGCGTGTCAATGAGCGCCAGCAGGTCGGCCTGCGAGGTGTCGGCATCCAGCTTGTGCTCATAGGAGTTCATCCCCGCCTCGACGGTCTGCTTGCCCTTGGACCGGACGTAGACCTGGCTGGCCGGGTCCTCGCCCACCAGCACCACGGCGAGGCCGGGGGTGATCCCGTGCGTTTCCTTCAGCCGGCTGACGTGATCGCCCACCTTGCCCCGGATGGTGGCCGCAAAGGCCTTGCCGTCGATGATCGTCGCGCTCATTGCCCGTGTCCTTTCCGTTATTGTGCCGCGCCGGTATAGGTGGCGCGGTAATGCTCCATCTGCATCCGCGTGGCCAGCACCGCGTTCTGCATCAGCACCGACACCGTCACCGGCCCAACACCCCCCGGCACCGGCGTGATCCAGCCTGCCACCTCGGCGCAGCTATCGAAATCGGCGTCGCCCACCGTCTTGCCGCCCTCGGGCGTCTCGACCCGGTTGATGCCGATGTCAATGAGCGCCGCGCCGGGCTTGAGCATCTCGCCCGTGACCAGACCAGGCTTGCCCACTGCCACGAACACCACGTCCGAGGCGCGCGAATGCATCGGCACCGAGCGCGTCATGTGATGGCACACCGTCACCGTCGCGCCCAGCCCCATCATCAGAAAGGCGATGGGCTTGCCGACGATCTCGGAATGCCCGATCACCGTCACGTCCAGCCCCTCGAGGCCGAGCGGCAGCGTCTTGAGGATTTCCACCGCTGCCACCGCGGTACACGGCCCGAGCGCGAGATCGTTGTAGACGATATTGCCGATGGAGGCGGGGTGCATCCCCTCCACGTCCTTGAGCGGGTGCACTGCCTTTTGCAGCGCCTTGACCGGGATATGCGCGGGCAGCGGACGCTGGATGATGATGCCGTTGACGCGCGGGTCGGCGTTGAGCCCGGTCAGCACCCCGGTCAACTGCTCGAGCGAGATGTCCCCGGGATAGGCGCGGGTCTCGAACTCCACCCCCGCCTGCTCAGCCGCGCGGCCCTGGTTGCGCACGTAGATTTCGGCGGCGGCGGTGTCGCCCACGCTGACCGATACCAGCCGCGGCATCCAGCCCGTCTCGGCCAGCGCCTGCGCCTGCGCACGGGTCTCGGCCCGCATCCGGGTGGCGATGGCCTTGCCGTCGATGACCTGTGCGCGCATGTCGCTCTCCCGCCAACGTGTCGCGGGGCCCGGTCGCCTGCGCGACACGGGCCCCGCGGAGAGGATCAGAACAAGCCTTCGATCTGGCCCGCGTCGTTGAGGCGGATGTTCTCCGCCGCCGGGCGCGAGGGCAGGCCCGGCATGGTCATGATCTCACCACAGACCACCACGACGAACCCCGCCCCTGCCGACAGCCGCACCTCGCGGACCGGCACCGAATGCCCGGTGGGCGCGCCGCGCAGGTTGGGATCGGTGGAAAAGCTGTATTGCGTCTTGGCCATGCAAACGGGCAGGTTGCCATAGCCCTGCGCCTCCCAATCCTTCAACTGGTTGCGGATCTTGGCATCGGCCAGCACCTCGTCGGCGCGGTAGATCGACTTGGCGATGCGCTCGATCTTGTCGAACAGCGGCAGGTCGTCGCGGTAAAGCGGGGCGAATTGCGACGCGCCGCTCTCGGCGATCTCGATCACCTTCTGCGCCAGCGCCTCGGCCCCCTCGCCGCCGTGCTCCCAGTGGCGGCTGAGCACCGCCTCGCTGCCCTGCGTCTCGACATAGGCCTTGACCGCCGCGATCTCGGCATCGGTATCGGTGACGAAATGGTTGATCGCCACGACCACCGGCACGCCAAAGGATTTGAGGTTGCCGATATGCCGCCCGAGATTGGCGCAGCCCTCCTCGACGGCCTCGACATTCTCGGCCCCCAGATCGGCCTTGGCCACGCCGCCATTCATCTTCATCGCCCGCACGGTCGCCACCAGAACCACGCAATCGGGCGCGAGCCCGGCCTTGCGGCACTTGATGTTCATGAACTTCTCGGCGCCCAGATCGGCGCCAAAGCCCGCCTCGGTCACCACGTAATCGCTCAGCCGCAGCGCGGTGTTGGTGGCGATGACCGAGTTGCAGCCATGCGCGATATTGGCGAACGGCCCGCCATGCACGAAGGCGGGGTTGTTCTCCAGCGTCTGCACCAGGTTGGGCTGCATCGCGTCCTTCAGCAGCACGGTCATCGCGCCCTCGGCCTTGATGTCGCGGCAGAACACCGGCGTCCGGTCGCGGCGATAGGCCACGATCATCGCGCCGAGCCGCTCCTCGAGGTCCTTGAGGTTCTTCGACAGGCACAGGATCGCCATCACCTCCGACGCGACTGTGATGTCGAACCCACCCTCGCGCGGAAATCCGTTGGCGACGCCGCCGAGGCTCACGTTGATCTGCCGCAGCGCGCGGTCGTTCATGTCCACCACCCGGCGCCAGACCACGCGGCGCACGTCGATATCCTGCTCGTTACCCCAGTAGATGTGGTTGTCGATCATCGCCGACAGCAGGCTGTGCGCGCTGGTGATGGCGTGGAAATCGCCGGTGAAATGGAGGTTCATGTCCTCCATCGGCACGACCTGCGCACGCCCGCCGCCCGCGGCGCCGCCCTTCATGCCGAAATTCGGGCCGAGGCTCGCCTCGCGGATGCAGACCGTGGCCTTCTTGCCAAGACGGTTCAGCCCGTCGCCCAGCCCCACGGTGGTGGTGGTCTTGCCCTCGCCCGCGGGGGTGGGGTTGATCGCGGTCACGAGCACCAGCTTGCCGGTCTTGTTGCCCTGCACCGAATCGATGAAATCCTGGCTCACCTTGGCCTTGTCATGGCCGTAGGGCAGCAGGTGATCGGACGGAATGCCCAGCTTGGCACCGATCTCCTGGATCGGTTTCTTCTGGGCCTCGCGCGCGATCTCGATGTCGGATTTATAGCTCATGTCCGGTCCTTTCCCTGGGCGGGGTGGGGGGTTGCGTCACCCCCGCCTATAACGGCTTTGCCGCCGCGCGAGAGAGGCGAATCCGACACATCCCGCCCCACTTGCGGCGGGCTGTCGCAGGCGCGCGTCAGCTGCGCATACAATCGTGTCCCGACCATGCCGGCTGATCGGGGATGTGCAGTCGCAGCATCTCGCCCAGCGCGATTCGCCCCTCGCGCTCGACCCATGCGGTGACGCCCCGCCGGCCCTCCGATGCTGGCTTGAAGCCCTTGCCAAGCCCCGGCATGTGCCGCTCGATCACCCGGGCAGGCAGCTGGCAGGGCCGGTTCTCCATGTCGATCACGAGGGTCGCGCCCGACGACCCCTGAAGCCGCGACGAGGGCGGCACATGGGTGAAATCGGGGATGCCCTCGATCACCAGCGACGCGCCCAGCCAGGCGGGCGCGAGCACCTCCACCCCCATCTCCGCCGCGATCGCCGCCATCTCCTCGGCCGACAGCACCGACAATTGCCGCACGTTGGCGATCTCGGTGTCCCGGGGGTGCTGCGCCACGACCCGGCTGCACGAGGGCCGCGTGCGCCCGCCATGCGCCTCGCCCGCGATCCCGGCGAATGTCAGATCGGCCGCGTCCAGCGGCTCTGCCTCCAGCCGTGCCTCGCGATCCGTCACCCGGCCCAGCCAAACCACACGCGCAGTGAACTCCGTCGGTTTCAATGCCGGCATGGCCGCCCTCCGCGCTTCATCTTGCCAGAAATATCCGCCCCGCAGGGCCGCTTTCCATCCCGCTCAGACCGTGAGGGTAAAGAACAGCCGCCGGAACGGGAACAGCACCGTGCCATCGGCGCGCACCGGATAGGCGGTGTGCATCACCTCCTCGTAGCGGCGGATGATCTCGGCCTTCTCGTCCGGCTCCAGCATCGCCAGCACCGGGCGGGCATAGGTGCTCTCGGTGTAGCGGCGCACCGGGTGGCTGCCCGGCTCGGCGGTCAGGCGCTGGTAGTAATCGGTCTCCCACAGCCGTAACTGCCCCAGCCCGGCCAGCAACTCCTCGTAGCGCACCGGCGCCATCACGCCGGGGGTGCCCATCTTGCCGGTCCCGCCGGGGCGGAACTCCTCGGCAAGGCTGAGCCAGACCCGGTGCGAGGGCGCCTTGTTCTGGTGCGGCATCTGCACGGCGAGCGTACCGCCCTTGCCCAGCATCCCGGCCAGCCGGGGCATCAGCACCTCGTGGTTGCCAACCCAGTGCAGCACCGCGTTGGAATAGATCATCCCCGGCGCGCGGCGCGGGTGCCACTCGGCGATGTCGGCCTGCTGGATCGCGTCGTATCCGCCAGCCGCCCGCGCCTTTTCCAGCATGGCAGGGCTCGCATCCACGCCGATCAGGCTGCGCCCGGGGGCGCGGGCGCGCAACGCTTCGGCCATCACCCCGTTGCCACAGCCAAGATCGACCACGTCGCCCGCCCCCATCTGTCCGACCCCGTTCAGCAGGTCGAGCGCGGGGCGCAGACGCTGATCCCGGAACCGCGCATAGGCCCCGGGATTCCAGTCCTGCTGCTGGGGCGCGGCCCGGCTCACGTCGAGGGCTCGGGCTCCAGCCCGCCATCGCCGCCCTCACCGCCGCGCGAGGATTTGGGCTTGGTCTTGGGAACGGCGATGACAGAGGGTTTCTCGGTCACCGGCGCGCTGCCCTCGTCGCCGCCCGATTCCGGCGGATCGCCCGCCATCACGCGGCGGATCTCGTCGCCGGTCAGCGTTTCGTATTCCAGCAGTCCCTCGGCCAGCCGCTCCCATTCCTTGCGGCGCTCCTCGAGGATAGACTTGGCGCGCTGATAGGCCTCGTCGATGAGGCGCTTGACCTCGTCCTCGATCAGCTCCTTGGTATGCGCCGAGATCGAGAAGCCACCAGCGGCATTGCCCATGTAGCCCTCGTGCGCCTGCTCGTAATCGACATTGCCGACCTTGTCGGACATGCCCCAGCGCATCACCATCGCCCGCGCGAGCCCACTGGCCTGCTGAATGTCGCCCGCCGGGCCGTTCGAGACGTTGTCCTCGCCGTACTTGAGGATTTCCGCCGCCTTGCCGGCCATCGTCATCGCCAGCTTTTCCTCGCATTCCGAGCGGTGCCAGTTCAGCCGGTCGATCTCGGGCAGGCTGACAACCATGCCCAGCGCGCCGCCGCGCGGGATGATCGTCGCCTTGTACACGGGGTCGCATTTCGGCAAGGTGAGTCCCACCACCGCGTGCCCGGCCTCGTGAAAAGCGGTCTTTTCCTTCTGGTCGTCGGTCAGCACCATCGAGCGGCGCTCGGCCCCCATCATCACCTTGTCCTTGGCATTCTCGAAATCGACCATGGTGACAAACCGGCGGCCTACCCGCGCGGCGGTCAGCGCCGCCTCGTTGACGAGGTTGGCAAGGTCCGCACCGGAAAATCCGGGCGTGCCGCGCGCGATCAGGCGCAGGTCAACATCCGGGCCCAGCGGCGTCTTGCGGGCATGCACGCCGAGGATCTTCTCGCGGCCCTTGATGTCGGGGTTGGGCACCGTCACCTGCCGGTCGAAACGGCCGGGGCGCAGCAGCGCGGGGTCCAGCACGTCCTTGCGGTTGGTGGCGGCGATGATGATCACGCCCTCGTTGCTCTCGAACCCGTCCATTTCCACCAGAAGCTGGTTCAGCGTCTGCTCGCGCTCGTCATTGCCGCCGCCATAGCCCGCGCCACGGTGGCGGCCCACGGCGTCGATCTCGTCGATGAAGACGATACAGGGCGCGTTCTTCTTGGCCTGCTCGAACATGTCGCGCACGCGCGAGGCGCCCACGCCCACGAACATCTCGACAAAATCGGAACCCGAGATGGTAAAGAACGGCACCCCCGCCTCGCCCGCGATGGCGCGCGCGAGCAGCGTCTTGCCGGTGCCCGGCGGGCCCACCAGCAGCGCGCCCTTGGGGATCTGCCCGCCAAGGCGGCGGAATTTCTGCGGGTTGCGCAGGAACTCGACGATCTCCTCGAGCTCTTCCTTGGCCTCGTCGATCCCGGCCACGTCGTCGAAGGTGACGCGCCCGCTCTTCTCGGTCAGCATCTTTGCCTTGGACTTGCCAAAGCCCATCGCGCCGCCCTTGCCGCCGCCCTGCATCCGGTTCATGAAATAAATCCACACGCCGATCAGCAGCAGGAACGGCAGGAGCGAGATCAGGAAGGACTGGAACCCCGATTGATCCTGGCTCTCGGCCTTGACGGCAACGCCGTTCTCGATCAGCCGCTGCGTGATCTCGGCATCCTCGGGGCGGATGGTGGTGTATTGCGCACCGTCAGTGCCGCGGTAGCGGATCGTTTCGCCGTCGATCGTGGCCTCGCTGACCGAGCCCTTATCGACCGCGGTCACGAATTCCGAGTAGGGGACCGCCTGGCTTTGCAGCGTGTTGCCCGATCCGCTGAACAGGTTGAACAGTGCCAGGATCAGCAGGAACAGGATCAGCCAGAAGGCGATGTTGCGCGCGTTACCCAATAGAGATCTCCCGAAATGAGGTCATCGTGCCCATAGCACGGGGCGTTAGTACCTTAAATAGATATTGGCCGCCGGGGTTCAATGAAAGAATGGGCTTTCGAACGGTCGCTGCCCGTGGCGCGCGGTCGCGGATATGCACCTGCTTGCCGCGAAATGCCTCAGCCCGAGATCCTGTCCAGATAATCCCCGAACCCGCGCAGCAGGTCCAGCCGCCAGCCATTGGGCCACCCCGCCAGCGGCGCGGCAACGAGGGTGTCGCCCCGCCACAGCCCCGGGCTCGCCAGCGCCGAGCCGTGCGGCAGCCCGCCCGCGCGCCAGTCAGGGCAGGCGCGCAGGCCCACCGGCCCCAGTGCCGCCACCGTGGCCCGCCCGGGGCCACCCTTGGCGCGCCAGCGCCCGTCCCACACGGCCCCGGCGGGCGCGCGCAGCCCCGCCACCGCGCGGTATTCCCGCGACAGCCGCAGATGATCGCGCCCGGCGCTCAGCACGCAGCCCTGCAAATTCATGCGCCGCCCCGCGCGCGCGGCCTCGAGGAACGCCACCCCCGCCGCACCGCGCGGCGGATAGTCCTGCCCGGTCATCCACGCGATCCCCCCCAGCAACAGCCGCCGCGCCGTCTCGTCGGGAAGGGCATCGAAACCGTCGCGCCGCCACAGAAGGTCGCCGCCCTCCTCCCGCGCGATTTCCTGCGCCGCGCGGCGGGCGCAGACGCCGAGCGCCACGCGCGCCTCGCGCAGCCGCCCCGCCGCCGCCGCCAGCGTCCCGGCATCGAGGCCGAGCGGCCCGAGTGTGGCCAGCGCCGCGCGCGCGCGGGTGCGGTCGTAGGCCGGGTCATCGTTGGTGGGATCGTCTGCCCACGCCACCCCCCGCGCGCGCAGCATGTCGCGCAGGTCATCGCGCCCGAGCATCAGCATGGGCCGATGAAAGGTGACACCCTCCGCGCACCAGCGCGCCCGCATCGCCGCCAGCCCGTCCACGCCCGCACCCCGCGCCAGCCGCATGAGAAAGGTCTCGGCCACGTCGTCGGCGGTGTGGCCGATGGCCACGTCCGCGATCCCCTGCCGCCGCGCCCATCCCGTCAGCAGCCGGTAGCGCGCGCGCCGCGCCGCATCGGGCAGGTTGCCCCGCGCCCCCTGCCCGTCCCAGCGCAGGCTATCGTGGCCGATCCCCAACCCGGCACAAATCCGCGCCACCTGCGCGGCCTCGGCGCCTGCCTCGGGGCGCAGCCCATGATCGACGGTCGCCACGCGCAGGGCGGGGCCGCCCTCTTCTCGCCAGTCATTGAGGATATGCAACAGCGCCAGCGAATCGCTGCCGCCAGAGACCGCGACCCCCAAGGCTTCGGGCGGGGCCGCGCCGAAATACGCGCGCACCGCCCCCCCGAGCGCCGCGCCTGCGCCGCTCACGAACAGCCGAGCCGGGCCATCTCTGCCTCTGCCTCGGCCACCGCTTCCGCGCCGGGATAGCGCGGCGCGACCTGCCCCAGCGTCACGCAGGCGTCCTCGGTCTGGCCCAGCCGTCCCAGCGCCCGGCCCAGAAGGTAGAGCGCCTGCGACGCCTCCGGGCCGTCTGGCGCGGCGCTGAACGTGTCGAGAAAGGCGCGTGCCGCAGCACTCTGCTGCCCGTCCGCCTCGAGCGCGCGGCCCCGCAGCAGCCCCGCCTGCCCGGCGAGCGGGCTGCCGGGATAATCGGCGAGGAAGGTCGCGAGTTGCTCGGCGGCCTGCGCGTGCTCGCCGGCCTCGAAGGCCGCTTGCGCGCGCTCGAAATCATCGCGCTCGCCCACGGCGAGCTGCGGGCCGTCGGTCTCGCCCTCGCCGTCTCCCGCGCCGGGATTCGTGACGCCACCCGTCGAGGGCGTCACCCCGCCCAGCGTGTCGCCCGGCTCCAGCCCGGCGATGTCACAGCCCGGCTCCATCTCGCACAGGCGAAACTCCAGGTCGCCCACGCGGTTGGTGCCATCCGCCACCACCCGGTCGATGCGGAATTCCAGCTCCTCGGTCTTGTCCGTCAGCCGCTCCACCTGGGCCTCGATCGCGTTGACGCGGTCGAGCATCGGGCCGCCACCCGCTGGCTGCGCGGCCCCGCCCGTGGTGCTCAGCTCGCGCTTGAGCTTCTGCAACTCGACGAACAGAACCGTCAGTTCCTGCCGGATGTCGGCCAGCGTTTCAGCGTTTTGCGCCGCCGCCCCTGCGGGGGCGAGGAGCAGCGTTAGCGCGATGGCCTTGAGCGTTGCGCGCATGGCTCCGGCCTCAGCTTACGGACCCGGCGGCGAGCACCGTCACCGCGCGCCGGTTCTTGGCATAGCACGCCTCTTCGCTGCAAATCTCGATCGGGCGTTCCTTGCCATAGCTCACGGTGCGCAGCCGGTTGTCGGCCACGCCGCGGCTGACGAGGTAATCGCGCACCGAGTTCGCCCGCCGCGCGCCCAGCGCGAGGTTGTATTCGCGCGTGCCCTGCTCGTCGGCATGGCCCTCGATGACGGCGGTATAATCGCTGTTGGTCATCAGCCATTGCGCCTGCGCGTCAAGCGTGGACTGCGCCTGCGCCGACAGCGTGGACTGGTCCACGGCGAACAGCACGCGGTCGCCAACGGCCTGCTGGAAGTAGGCCGACGACGTCGGGTCCGAGGCCGCGCCCGACAGCCCGGCACCACCCGCGCCGGAACCGTTGCCGTCGGCGAACCGGTCGGGATTGGTGCAGGCGGCGAGCGCCAGTCCGGCCACCAGGATGATCGTCTTGCTCAGATAGGTCATGTTGCATTTTCCCTTTTCATTATACGTGTCATACCACAGGCCGCAGCCCAAGAAAACGCGCGCTCTCGCACACGCCGGTCACTCCTGCAGCGGCCCCCAAGAGGGGTCGCTCGCGCCGCCATTCGTGGGCACCTGCCGCAGGTTGCGGCCGGTGATGTCCACCGTGTAGAGCCGCGCCTCGCCCTGTTCTCCCCGCGTCTCGCGGGTGAACATGATGACGCGGCCATTGGGCGCCCATGTCGGCCCCTCGTCGAGGAAGGACGCGGTGAGAAGCCGCTCCTCGCTGCCATCGGTGCGCATCACGCCGATATGAAAACGGCCCTCCGCCTGCTTGGTAAAGGCGACGAGATCGCCGCGCGGCGACCAGACCGGCGTGCCATAGCGCCCGCGGCCAAAACTGACGCGCTGCGCCTCGCCGCCGCTCGCCTCCATGATGTAGAGTTGCGGGCTGCCCGAGCGGTCGCTCTCGAACACGATGCGGCTGCCGTCCGGGCTGTAGCTGGGCGCGGTCTCGATCGAGGGCGCGTTGGTCAGCCGCACGCTGGCACCGCTGGCGATGTCCATCGTGTAGAGGTCCGTATTGCCGCCCTGCGTCAGCGAATAGAGCACCGTCCGCCCGTCGGGCGAAAAGCGCGGGGCGAAACTCATCGTGCCGTCCAGGGTGGGCAGCGCCCGGCGGCCCACATCGGCCACGTCGAGCAGGTAGATGCGCGGGAACCCCGTCTCGTAGCTGGTATAGAGCACCCGGTCGCCGGTGGGCGAGAAGCGCGGCGCCAGCACGATGGTCGAGGCATCGGTGAGGTAACGCAGGTTCGCACCATCGTAATCCATGATCGCCAGCCGCTTGGCGCGCTCGCCCTTGGGGCCGCTTTCCGACACGAACACCACGCGGCTGTCGAAATAACCGCCCTCGCCGGTGATCCGGGAATAGACCTGGTCGGCCACCTTGTGCGCGATCCGCCGCCAGCCGTCTGGCTCACCCACAAGCTGCTGGCCGCGGCCCAGCTCCTGCCCGGCAAACACGTCGTGGATGCGGAACTTGACCACCACCCGCCCGGCGCCGTCGAGGTTCACCGCCCCGGTGACCAGTGCCTGCGCATTGATCGCGCGCCAGTCGGCAAACTGCACCGGGCTGTCGAAATTGGTGATGCGGCCGATATGCGCCTCGGCGGGGATCTCGCGAAACAGGCCGGTGCCGCTCAGGTCGGCGGCGATGACGCGCGCGATGCGGGTGGCTAAATCGCGCGCCTGCGCACTCTCGGCCACGAGATCGGGCACGGCAAACGGCATCGGTTCGATGACGCCCTCGGTGATCTCGAGCCGGAGCGGGCCGGAATTCTCCTGGGCGGTGGCTGGCATCGCCCAGAACGTCAGGGCCGCGAGGAGGGTCAGGAAAGAACGCATCATTTGATCCTCATTTTCTCCGGGTTGAATGTCATTTCGATGTCGCGCCACTGCGCGTATTTCTCCTGAGGCAGATCAAAACCGTCGGCACCGCAGCGGATGATCGCACGGCGCGCCGCCTCATAGGCCTGCCGCGCGGCACTGGCAGAGCCGCCGGAATGGCTCAGCATGCGGATGCTGGACATTTCGGGCTTGCCAGTCTCGGCCATGCTCACGGCGACGACCACCGTGGTGGCGAGCGCATCGGAACTGAGGCTGCCAACGTTCCAGCATTGCTGCACGGCCACGCGCAGCGCGTCCTTCTCCCCAGCCGACAGCGGCGGGCCGGACGGGCGGCGCTCCGTCGGGGCGCTGTCCTGTCCCAGCGCGGCGGCGAGCGCGTCGCTGACCGCGTCGCGGTCCGTGTCGGGCGGGGTCGGTTCGGTCGGCTCTGTCGGGGCGGTCGCTGTCTCGGTGTCGGCTTCCGTCTCTGCCGGGCGCGTGGGCCGCGCGCGCGGGCGGACCGAGGCGGTGGGCGCCGGGGTCTCGGGGCGCTCGGCCTCGGTGACGATCTCGGTCGTGGCTTCCTCGGGGGCGGTCGCCTCCTGCTGATCCTCGACCGCGTCGGCCCCCTCCTCGGGGGCCACCTCGGGGCGGGCCACGTCATCCACCCGCACATCCGGCTCGGACGGGGCCACCGGCTCGGGGGCCACGCGCGGCGCGGGGCGCGGCTGCGGACGCAGCGATGTCTCGGGCACCAGCGCGGCGGTGTCCTCGGACGGAGCGGTCAGCGCGGGGGGCGTGTCGGTCACATCGGTCGGTGCCGGGGCGGGGCGCTCGGGCACCTCGGGGCGCGCGTCGGGGGGCGACGTATCGCTCACCTCGGGCCGGTTCACCTCGGGGGCGGCATCGGTCCCGGACGACAGCGCCGGCGCCGCCTCGCCCTCGGCGGGCGGCGCGGGCGTGTCGACATTGGCAACCGCCTCGGGCGCGCTCTGCCGGGCCATGATGGCGGTGTATTCCTCGGACGACACCGCCACCGCCTCGACCACCTCCACCTGCGGCGGATCGGACTGGAGAACGCCCCCGAGAAAGACCCACCCGATCACCGCCAGGTGGGCCGCTCCCGATATGATCTGTCCGGTGTTCACCCGCGGCACCCCCGGCCTAGCCGTCCCGCCCGTCGAGCGCGGGGCCGCCGGTCTCCGTCACCAGCCCGATATTGGCAAATCCGCCGCGGTTGAGCGCCCCCATCACCTCCATCACCACGCTGTAGGGCGCATTGCCGTCGGCGCGCAGGAACACCCGCGTGCCCTCGCGCTCGGCGGCGATGGCGCGCAGCCGCGGCAAAAGTTCACCGCGCGGCACGTCGGTGGTCTGGATGCTCACCCGCCCGTCGGCGCCGACCGTCACGGTGAGCGGCTCCTCCTGCTCGCCCGGCAGCGCGTTGGCGGCGGTTTTCGGCAATTCCACCGGCACGCCCACCACCAGCAGCGGCGCGGCCACCATGAAGATGATCAGCAGCACCAGCATCACGTCCACGAACGGCGTGACGTTGATCTCGGCCATCGGTCGCGTGCGCCCGCGCCCGCGCCTGCGCCGCCCGCCGCTCTCCCGGTGCTGAACGACCCCTGCCCCCATCGTCAGCTATCCAACTGGCGGCTGAGGATGGTCGCGAACTCGTCGGCAAAGGCCTCGTAGCCCGCCACGATCCGGTCGGAATCTGCGCTCAGCTTGTTGTAGAAGATCACCGCCGGGATCGCCGCCAGCAGCCCCAGCGCGGTGGCCAGAAGCGCCTCGGCGATACCGGGTGCGACCACCACAAGGCTTGTGTTCTGCTGTGCCGCGATGGCCATGAAGGAGTGCATGATCCCCCACACCGTGCCAAACAGCCCGATGAACGGCGCGGTGGAGCCCACGGTCGCCAGCACCTGCAACCCGCCCTGCAGGTTGTCGGCCTCCTTGGCGATGGCCACGTCCATGGAGCGGTCGATCCGCGCGGCCGCGCCCGCGATCAATTCGCCATCGTTGCGGTGGCTGCGCCGCCATTCCGTCATCCCGGCGGCGAATATGCGCTCGGACTGCCCGGCGGGGTCCGGCCCGATCTCGTCAAACAGGCCGTCAAGCGGTTCGCCAGACCAGAAACGACGGTCGAACACGCCGGCCTCGCGGCGCGCGCGGCGATAGGTTATGAGCTTCTGAATGATGATCGACCACGCCCAGAACGATGCGATGGTCAGGATCAGCATCACCAGTTTCACGATGAACGTGGCGCGTGCGAACAGCGCCCACATGGAGAAATCCATCTCCTGCGCCAATGCGAGGGTTTCCGCTTCCATTTGCCTGCCTTCATGCCTCGGATGGCCGTTTCCCGGCCTTATCAAGGGCAAATTACCCGATTTCCAAGGGGAAAGCCATGCGCATCCGCCCGCTCACGCGCGATTGAACGTAACGGACCGCGCTTGCGGCGGATATTCGCTTGCAAGGGACGTTCAGTCGCGCTCGATCAGCATGTAGCCGCGCCCTTGCACCGTGCGGATGCGCCGTGCGCCCGCCTCGGCGTCGGCAAACAGCTTGCGGCGCAGGCGGCTGATGATTCCGTCCACCGCACGATCATTGATCGTGCGGTCGCCGCCCTGGGCCGCGGTGATGATCCGCTCGCGCGACAGCACCTCGTTGGTCCGCCGGGCAAGCACCATCAGAACGTCGAACTCTCCCTGGCTGAGCTTGACCGGACGCTTGCCCACTCTCACGAGGCGCAGCACGTCGCAGATCTCGATATCGTCCACCTGCCGCAGGAAGTCTCCGGGCCCCCGGCGCGCGCGGCGCGCTTCCGCGGGCGTGACAACGGTGCGCCGCAGGATCGTGCGCACCCGCGCGCTCAACTCTCGCGCGCGCACCGGCTTCACCATGTAGTCGTCAGCCCCCATCTCGAGCGCGAGGTTGGCGTCGATCTCGTCGGCGCTCTGGCGCAGCATCAGGATGCCGGCGGTCGAGTCATTGCGCAGATCGCGCACCACGTCGAAGCCATCCCGCCCCAACGCGCGGTCGCCCACGAGGTAGATATCCACCGCCTCGCGCTTTACCGCTGTGGGGATGTTCAACGCCTTGTGACATGACGCGAGCCGAAATCCCTGGTTGCTCAGACAGCCCGCCACCATGGTCGTATGCGCATGATCATCGTCAAGAATCATGGCGGTCAGATCGACCAAGAATCGCTCCTTTCAGAAAAATGTGTTATTAATCATAGGTATTAGACTAACATATATTCCAGCTTCAGTCAACCTTTGGGATAGTTTTCTTCAATAATTTCAACTCTATGATTTCACAAACTGCAAGCGTGCGTTTGCACAACCTTAGACAACCCTGCCGCATTTCGGACAAATTTCGAAGAATAATGGTTAACGTTGCGATAACTGATGAAACACAACCACAGGCTGAAATTGCCGGGGCCAAGAAAAAGTAGGAAGGAGTAGAAAAATGAGTATCCAGTTCTTCACTCCACGCGGGCCGAAGAATGAGATCATAAGGCTGCCCACCGCCCTGCGCAAAACCGTGCGCTGGCTGCCGCAGATCGGCGATGTCTTTCCCGATTTCAGCGTCGAGACGACCGAAGGCGACCTGAATTTCTGGGAATGGGCAGAAGGTTCGTGGATTCATCTGTTCAGCCACCCGGCGGCCAATACCCCGGTCTGCACCACCGAGATGGCGTCGATCACGGCGCTTTCCGAGGAGTGGCAGGAATTGAATGTCAAACATCTCGCGCTCAGCGGGTCGAGCCTCGGTGAACAGTGCGCATGGCACGGCGATATCGCGCGGCTTTTCGGACTTGAGGTCGATTTCCCCTGCGCCCACGACCCCGGTCTGCAACTGTCGCGCCTCTTCGGCATGATGCACGACAAGGCCGATGCTGCCCGACCGATCCGCAAGAGCTTTCTCATCGACCCGGGAATGCACGTGGCCATGCTGTTCGAATACCCGACATACCTCGGGCGCAACTTCGAGGAGTTGCTGCGCGTCGCCCGGGCGCTGCAGATGCGCGCCACGACCGGTGCGGCGACGCCTGCGGACTGGCAGGGCGGCGACATGGTCATCATCCCCGACAACCGCTCCGAGCAGGAAGTGATCCGCCAGTTCGGCACCGCGTCCGAGCTGCTTCTGCCCTATTTGCGCGTGGCCGGCGCAACCTGATCCTGCGGCTGACCCAGGATGGCGGCGGGCAGGCGCACCGGGCGGCCCGTCCGCGACAGGCAGGCCACCGTCACCACCGCACGAAACAGCAGGTCCTCGCCGCGCCATACCGATTGCGCCATCTCCAGCCGGGCCCCCGTCGCGCGCAAGGTCCGCGTCTCGATCCCGAGCGCGTCGTCAAGCCGCGCAGGCGCGAGAAAATCCGCCTCCACCCGCCGCACGACAAACACGGTGCCCGCCTCGCGCATGGCGTTCTGGTCCAGCCCCAGATCGCGCACCCACGCGCTACGGGCGCGCTCGATGAATTTCAGGAAATTGGCGTGATAGACGATGCCGCCCATGTCGGTATCCTCGTAATGGACCTGGACAGCATAGCGATGGGTCATGGCCTGCCTCTCTTGTTGCGCGGCGCAGCCTAGGATCGCGACCCGGTCAGGTCCAGCCGAATGAGACAGCGCCTCGTGCCGAATGCACCGGGAATGGTCCCGACGCGGTGCCCCGGGCCCGTCCCCCCGGCGACCCCCCGCCGATCCGCCCGCAAACAGCCCTTTCGCCCGGACCGCACGCCCCCTATAACGACGCATGGCCCTGGGGCATCCCCGAGTCGCGGGGCCTTTCACCTATGGGGCAACAGGATACGGGCACAGATGGCGATGTTTGACAGAATTCCGAGCTTCTTTTCCTCGGACATGGCGATTGATCTCGGCACCGCAAACACACTCGTCTACGTCAAGGGCCGCGGCATTATCCTCAACGAGCCCTCGGTCGTGGCCTACCACGTCAAGGACGGGGTCAAGAGGGTGCTCGCCGTGGGCGAGGACGCCAAGCTCATGCTGGGCCGCACCCCCGGAAGCATCGAGGCCATCCGGCCCATGCGCGAGGGCGTGATCGCCGATTTCGACACCGCCGAGGCGATGATCAAGCACTTCATCCGCAAGGTGCACAAGCGCTCGACCTTCTCCAAGCCCAAGATCATCGTCTGCGTCCCGCACGGCGCCACCCCTGTCGAGAAACGCGCCATCCGCCAGTCGGTGCTGTCGGCCGGTGCCCGCCGGGCCGGGCTCATCGCCGAGCCCATCGCCGCGGCCATCGGCGCGGGCATGCCGATCACCGATCCCACCGGCTCGATGGTCGTCGATATCGGCGGCGGCACCACCGAGGTGGCGGTGCTGTCCCTCGGCGATATCGTCTATGCCCGCTCGGTGCGGGTGGGCGGCGACCGCATGGACGAGGCGATCATCAACTACCTGCGCCGCCAGCAGAACCTGCTGGTGGGCGAATCCACCGCCGAGCGGATCAAGACCACCATCGGCACCGCGCGGATGCCCGATGACGGGCGCGGCGCGTCGATCCGGGTGCGCGGGCGCGACCTCCTGAACGGCGTGCCCAAGGAGACCGAGATCAGCCAGGCGCAGGTGGCCGAAGCACTGGCCGAACCGGTGCAGCAGATCACCGAGGCGGTGATGACCGCGCTCGAGGCGACGCCGCCGGACCTCGCCGCCGATATCGTCGATCGCGGGGTGATGCTGACGGGCGGCGGGGCGCTTCTGGGCGATCTCGACCTGGCGCTGCGCGAGCAGACCGGGCTCGCCGTCTCGATCGCCGATGACAGCCTCAACTGCGTGGCACTGGGCACCGGCAAGGCGCTCGAATTCGAGAAACAGCTGCGCCACGCGATTGACTACGACAGTTAACCGGCCCACCTTTTAACGCTAAAGGGGTTGCCAGTGGCCAGCGACCGCGGACAGAGCAACGACTACCGGGGCCCGCTGAGGCGATTGCTCCTCGGGGTTCTGCTTGTCTGCCTTGTCGGAATCTTCCTGCTCTGGCGCATCGACAGCCCGCGGGTCGAACGGTTTCGCGCACAGGTGGTGGACCGGGTCGTGCCCTCGATGGACTGGGCGATGGCGCCGGTCACCGGCGCGGTCCACATCCTGCGCGATTTCCAGTCCTACCAGCGCATGTACGAAAAAAACCGCGAGCTGCGCCGCGAGCTTCAGCAGATGAAGGCATGGAAGGAAGCGGCGCTGCAACTGGAGCAGGAAAACGCCCGCCTGCTCGATCTCAACAACGTGCAGCTTGATCCGCAGCTCACCTATGTCACCGGCGTGGTGATGGCCGATAGCGGCTCGCCCTTCCGGCAATCGGTGCTGCTCAACGTGGGCGCGCGCGACGGCATCATGGAAGGCTGGGCGGCGATGGACGGGCTCGGGCTCGTCGGGCGCATCTCTGGCCTGGGGCAGAATACCGCGCGCGTGATCCTGCTCACCGATACGTCGAGCCGCTTGCCGGTGACGATCCAGCCCTCGGGGCAGCACGCGCTGGTGATCGGCGACAACTCTCCCGCGCCGCTCCTGGATTTCATCGAGAACCCGGACCAGATCCGCCCCGGCGACCGGGTGCTCAGCTCGGGGGATGGCGGGGTGTTTCCGGCGGGGCTCGCTGTCGGGCAGGTGGTGGCCGACCCCGGCGGGCGGATGCGGGTGCGCGTCGCCGCCGATTACGAACGGCTCGAATTCCTGCGCGTGCTGCGCAGCTACGATCACGAACGGATCGACGATCCCGGCGACCTGATCGCCCCCACCTCCCCCGCGACTGCCCCGGCGCCCCCGGCCCCCGCGCCGCAGGCAGCGGCAGAGGGTGGCAATGGCTAGAACCGGCACGCTTCACCTGTGGCTCATGCGGGCGCTCTTCGCCGCGCTGGCCGGTGCGCTCGTCTTCGCGCGGCTCTTGCCGCTCGACATGGCTCCGCCGGGCTTGGCGGGGCCGGACCTGTTCCTCGCGCTCGCCTTTGCCTGGGCGGTGCGGCGGCCGGAATACGTGCCTCCGCTTCTCGTGGCCGGGCTGGCGCTGGCGATGGATCTTCTGTTGCAGCGCCCCCCCGGCCTGTGGGCGGCACTGACACTCGTTGGTTGCGAAACGCTGCGCCACCGCGCGCCCGCGCTGCGCGACCTGACCTTCCTTGCGGAATGGGCGACGGTGGCGGGCACGCTGGCGGCGATGACGCTCGCGTACCGCCTGGTGATGACCATTCTGCTGGTGGACCAGGCTCCGCTCGGGCTCAACCTGATGCAGCTTTTCGCGACCCTCATCGCCTACCCGCTGGTGGCGGCGTTGTCTCATCTCGTCTTCGGGGTGCGCAAGCGCGTGCCCGGTGAACTCGCAACCGGGAGGCAGACGACATGAGACGCCCCACCCGCGACCGCGCCGAAGGCCAGCGCCGCGTCACGCGGCGCGCACTCGTGCTCGGTGGTGCGCAGGTGGCGGTGCTGGGCGCACTGCTGTTCCGAATGAACCACCTTCAGGTCGATCAGGCCGACGAGTTCCGCCTGCTGGCCGACGAGAACCGCATCAACCTCCAGCTTCTCGCCCCCGCGCGCGGCCGCATCTTCGACCGCGAGGGCCGCGTCATCGCCGAGAACGTGCCCAGCTACCGAATCACCATCACGCGCGAACAGGCGGGCGACGCCGAGGCTGTGCTCGACCGGCTCGCCCGGCTGGTCGATATAGCGGCGGGAGAGCTGGAAAAGGCCCGCCGCGACCTGGTCGAGCTGCGCGGCGACACACCGGTGACGGTGGCCGATCGCGTGGACTGGGAGGCGATCGCCCGCGTTGCGGTCAACGCCCCCGCCCTGCCCGGCGTGATGCCCGAGGTGGGGCTGTCGCGCCGCTACCCGCTGGGCGCGGCCTATGCCCACACAATCGGCTATGTCGGCGATGTCAGCGCGCGCGACATCGAACGGCTGGAGGCCCCCGAGGCGCTGCTGCGCCTGCCACGCTTCCAGATCGGCAAGATCGGGCTCGAGGCCGAGCTCGAACGCTCGCTGCGCGGCGCGGCGGGCACCCGCCGCGTCGAGGTCAACGCCGCCGGCCGGGTCATGCGCGAGCTCGAACGCGAAGAGGGCCGCCCCGGCGCGGATGTCCAGGTCACCTGCGACAACGCGCTCCAGACCTATGCCCATGCGCGGCTGCGCGGCGAGGGGGCGGCGGCGGTGATGCTCGACTGCGAGAGCGGCGATATCCTCGTCTGCGCCTCCAGCCCCGGCTTCGATCCCAACCTCTTCGTGCGCGGCATCTCCAGCGCCAATTACCGCGCTCTGCTCGACGACCCGCTGCGCCCGCTGCCCAACAAGGCGGTGCAGGGCATCTATCCGCCCGGCTCCACCTTCAAGATGGTGACCGCGCTTGCCGCGCTTGAGGCCGGGCTCGTCGATTACAACGAAACCGTCTACTGCCCCGGCTTCAAGGAGGTCAGCGGGCGGCGCTTTCACTGCTGGAAACGCGGCGGCCACGGCAATGTCGACCTGCACCGCTCGCTGCGCAACAGTTGCGACGTCTATTACTACGAGATGGCGATGCGCGTCGGCATCGAGGGCATCTCGGCGATGGCGCAGCGGTTCGGAATCGGGGTGCAGTTCGACCTGCCAATGACCAGCGTGGCAGAGGGGCTCGCCCCCTCGCGGCAGTGGAAGCTGGCCTATCGCGGCACGCCGTGGATGGTCGGCGACAGCGCCAACACCGCGATCGGCCAGGGCTTCGTGCTCGCCTCACCGCTGCAACTCGCGGTGATGTCGGCGCGGCTCGCCACCTCGCGGGCGGTTGTTCCGCGGATGGTGAAATCCATCGACGGGGTGGATCAGCCCACCGGCCACGGCGACAGCCTCGGCCTCAACGAAAATCACCTGCGCGAAATCCGCCGCGCCATGTTCGCCGTCAGCAACAGCCCCCGCGGCACCGCCTATCGCAGCCGCATCGCCGAGGACAGCCTGCGCCTCGCGGGCAAGACCGGCACCAGCCAGGTGCGCAATATCTCCACGTCAGAGCGCGAGGGCGGCGTGCGCTCCAACTCCGACCTGCCCCGCGAACAGCGCGACCACGCCCTCTTCGTCAGCTTCGCCCCCCACGACGCGCCGCGTTTCGCGCTGTCGGTGGTGGTCGAGCACGGTGGCGGCGGCTCGACCGCGGCGGCGCCCATCGCGCGCGACATCATGCTTCAGGCGCTCTATGGCGGCGATCCCCCGCTCTCTGCCTACCCCGCCTCCGACCGCCCGCGCATCCGCACCCTGCAGGAAGAGCTGCGCCGCGAGCGCGAGCGCCCCGCCACGGAAACGAGCGACCGCGCATGAGCTATCTCGAACATACCGTAAAGTCGGTCCCCGCGGGCCCGCGAAAGATCCTGTACCTGAACTGGCCGCTCGCCATCCTGCTGGCCAGCGTGGCCTCCATCGGCTTCCTGATGCTCTACTCGGTGGCGGGCGGATCGCTCTCGACATGGGCCGAGCCACAGATGAAACGCTTCGCCGCCGGCTTCGCGGGGATGATCGTGGTGGCGCTGGTTCCGATCTGGTTCTGGCGCAACATGTCGCTGCTGGCCTATCTCGCCTCGCTCGCGCTGCTGGTGGCCGTGGCGCTCATAGGCATCGAGGGCAAGGGCGCGCAACGCTGGCTCGACCTGGGCGTCATGCGCATCCAGCCCTCCGAACTGGTCAAGATCACCCTCGTCATGGTGCTCGCCGCCTATTACGACTGGCTGCCCATGTCGCGGATTTCCCGGCCCGTCTGGGTGCTCATCCCGCTTACGGTCATCCTCGTGCCGGTGGGCATGGTGTTGCGCCAGCCCGATCTCGGCACCTCGATCCTGCTGGTGCTGGGCGGCGGCGCGATGATGTTCGTTGCGGGTGTCCACTGGGCCTATTTCGCGACCGTGATCGCGCTGGGGCTGGGCGCCGTCTTTGCCGTCTTCACCAGTCGCGGCACCGATTGGCAGCTTCTGGAGAATTACCAGTACCGCCGCATCGACACCTTCCTAAACCCCGACAGCGACCCGCTCGGCGCGGGCTATCACATCACCCAGTCCAAGATCGCGCTGGGCTCGGGCGGCTGGACGGGGCGCGGCTTCATGCAGGGCACCCAGACGCGGCTCAACTTCCTGCCAGAAAAACACACCGATTTCATCTTCGTCACGCTGGCCGAGGAATTCGGCTTCATCGGCGCGGCCTCGCTCCTGGGGCTCTACACCCTCGTCATCGTGTTCTGCGTGGCCTCGGCGCTCACCAACCGCGACCGGTTCTCGTCGCTGCTGACGCTGGGGGTGGCGATGACGTTCTTCCTGTATTTCGCCGTCAACATGGCGATGGTCACGGGGCTGATGCCGGTGGTCGGCGTGCCGCTGCCGCTGGTCAGCTATGGCGGCTCGGCGATGCTGGTGCTGATGCTTGGCTTCGGCCTCGTGCAAAGCGCGCATGTCCACAAACCGAGGTAATCCCATGACCGCCAACATCCTCTTTGCCGCCGGTGACACGCGGTGGACCACCTACGAGGCGCCGCTGCGCCGCGCGCTCGACCGCGCAGGCGTCACCGCCCACCTCGCCACCGACATCGCGCCCCAAGAGGTGGATTACATCGTCTACGCCCCCGACAGCCCGGTGCAGGATTTCACCCCCTTCACCCGCGCCCGCGCGGTGCTCAACCTCTGGGCCGGGGTGGAAAATATCGTGCCCAATCCGACGCTGCATATCCCGTTGGCGCGCATGGTCGATCACGGGCTGACGAGCGGCATGGTGGAATGGGTCACCGGCCACGCGCTGCGCCACCATCTCGGGATGGATACCCACATCCTCCACCAGGACGGGGTCTGGCGTCCCGACGCCCCGCCGCTGGCCTCGGATCGCCGGGTCAGCGTTCTGGGCCTCGGCGCGCTCGGGGCCGCCTGCGCGCAGATGCTCGCCACGCTGGGGTTTGCCGTGACCGGCTGGAGCCGCACACCCAAGTCGATCGACACCCTGCGCTGCCTCTCGGGCAAGGACGGGCTGCGCACGGCCCTGCAAGAGGCCGATATCCTCGTCCTCCTGCTGCCCCTCACGCCCGAGACGGAGAACCTGCTGAATGCCGCGCGCCTCGCCCTCCTGCCCACGGGCGCGGTGATCCTCAACCCAGGGCGCGGGCCGCTGATCGACGACGACGCGCTCATTGCCGCGCTCGACACGGGCCATATCGGCCACGCCACGCTCGATGTCTTCCGCGAGGAACCGCTGCCGCCCACCCATCCCTTCTGGGCGCATCCCCGCGTGACGGTCACGCCACACATCGCCTCCGAGACGCGGCCCGAAACGGCGGCGCAGGTCATCGCCGAGAACATCCGCCGCGGCGAGGCGGGCGAGCCACTCCTGCACCTGGTGGACCGCGACGCGGGGTATTGACGGGGGAGGCCAGGGCGGGACTGGCCCGTTCCTCCCATTCGTCACCCATCCCGCGCGGAATCACGGCGTGCTTGCACGCCGCCGCGCAGCGCCCGACCGCCCCCCGGGCGGGCGCTTTTGAAACGCCTAAACCTGCACAATCGTTGAAGTATCTTGCACCATAAAGTGAAGACCACAAGCGTTTGAGCGCCCCCCCGCGGTCGGGCACTGCGCGGCTCCCCGACCGCTGCCCGATGACCGTTCAAGGCCACGCTCCCCTACCGCAACCGTGGCGGCCGCTCCGGGTCCGACCCCGGCGCCGCCGGTGTGGCCCGCACCTCCGGCTCCGGCAGATCGAACCGCAGCCCGCAGCCCGCCATCCGCGCCAGCACCGGGTCGCTCGCGTCAAAAAAACCCACGTCGAGCGCCGCCGCCTCCAGCCCGGAAAAGGCCAGCACCTCCGACACCGCCCGCGCCAGCGCGCGCTCCGCGCCCGGCGCGGCCCCGACAAAGCCCAGCAAATGCCCCTGCGCGCCATCCTCGTAGCGCGCCGCCACCAGCCACGCGGCGCGCGCCATGCCGGCCATGCCCGCCAGCCGCGCATCCAGCGCGCGCAGCACCGCCTCGGGCAGCCCGCCGGGCACGCGGAACTCCACCGGCCGCGCGGCGACCTCCTCGGGCGCCTCCGCCAGCATCTCCGTCAGCCAGTCCATCGCCTGCGCAGGCAGCAGTATCGCCGACGGCGCCACCCCGAGGTTGAGCCCCAGCCCCAGCCCCTGCCCGGCCAGCATCCCGGCCAGCGCCCGCCCCGACAGCGCGGCATAGGGCGCGGGCCCCTCGGCAAATTCCGCCAGCCGCGCTTCGTTATCGAATGCCAATACGCAATCGCCGCCCTCCGGCGCGATCACCACCGGGTCGATGCGGTCGCCCTCCGCCTCGCGTGTCAGCAGCAGGCACAACTCGCTCGCCGCCAGCCGCTCGTAGAATCGCAGCCGCGCGCCCTCGTCGCCCGGCGCGGTCTCCATCGCCGCGTGCGCGGCATCCAGCGGGGTCATCTCAGCCACCCAGAACCTCTCTCACCGCGCCCCGCAGCGCCGGGAGCACCTCGTCGCCGAACCACGGGTTCTTCTTCAGCCACGCGCTATTGCGCCAGGACGGGTGCGGCAAGGGAAACCTGCGCGGTGCATGGTCGCGCCAGCCGCGCACCGTCTCGGTCACCCCCGCCCGCGTGCCAAGGTGATAGCGATGCGCGTGCCCACCCACCAGAACGGTCAGAGCCACGTCCGGCAGATGCGCCATCACCCGGTCATGCCATGTCTGCCCGCAGATCGCGGGCGGCGGCAGATCGGCCCCCTTGGCATCGTAGCCCGGAAAGCAGAACGCCATCGGCACGATGGCCACCCGGTCGCGGTCGTAGAACTCCGCCGGGCTCACTCCCAGCCAGTCCCGCAGCCGCTCGCCGGACGGATCGTCGAAGGGCCGCCCCGAGCGATGCACCCGCAGCCCCGGCGCCTGCCCCGCGATCAGGATGCGCGCCGTGGGGCGGAACCAGACCACCGGGCGCGGCGCGTGCGCCGTCTCGGTCGCGGCGAATCGATCGGCACACAAACGACAAGACCGGATTTCGGCACCGAGCGCCGTTTGCGGCGAACCGTGCGGTTCGCGCGCCGAACCTGTAGGTTCAGTCAAGCGTGACCCCCGCCTCGCGCATCGCCACCTCGGCCTGCGCGAGTGATCCGTCGAGGTCGATTGCCCGGCACAGATCGCGCCGCACTGTGACCCTGTAGCCCAGCTTGGCCGCGTCAAGTGCCGAGAATTGCACGCAGAAATCCGTGGCCAGCCCAACCATCACCAGCTTTGTGACCCCGCGCGTCTGAAGATATCCGTCAAGCCCGGTATGCGTCGCCCGGTCATTCTCGAAGAACGCAGAATAACTGTCTATTTTCAATGACATACCCTTGCGGATAATCAGGTGCGCGGGGGCCGTGTCGAGATCCGGATGAAACGCCCCACCATGGCTCCCCTGCACACAATGGTCCGGCCACAACACCTGGGTGCCGTACTCCATCTCCACCGTCTCGAACGGCGCCTTGCCCGGGTGCTCCGAGGCAAACGAGGAATGCCCGGCGGGGTGCCAGTCCTGCGTCAGGATTATCTCTTTGAAATCAGTCATCAAGGCGTTGATCTTCGGCACGACCTCGTCCCCGCCCGGCACCGCCAGCGCGCCCCCGGGGCAGAAATCGTTCTGAACGTCGATCACCAATAATGCAGCCGTCATGCCCGCCTCCTTCGCGCCACATGGCTAGGACGCGGGTCGTCCCGCGTCAATCCCGGCCCTTGCCCGCACGTCCCTGCACGCGTAAATGCAGCCCCATGTACCGGATCGCCGCACTCTATCATTTCACCCGTCTCGATGACCCCGCCGCCCTGCGCGCACCGCTTCTCGGCTTGTGCGAATCCGAAGAGGTGCGCGGCACATTGCTGCTCGCGCGAGAGGGAATTAATGGAACGATTTCCGGGCCTTGGAAGGGTGTTACCCGCGTTCTCGACCATCTCCGCGCGCTGCCCGGATGCGCCGAGCTCGCGTGGAAGGACAGCTACAGCGCCACCCCGCCCTTCGGCCGCATGAAGGTGCGCGTCAAGCGCGAGATCGTGACGATGGGGGTCGCCGATGTCGATCCGCGCGCCGCGACCGGCCACTATGTCGCCCCCGCCGAGTGGAACGCGCTGATCGCGGCCCCCGATGTCGCGGTGATCGACACCCGCAACGCCTACGAAGTGGCCATCGGCAGCTTCGAAGGGGCCGTGGACCCCGGCACCGATAGCTTTCGCGATTTCCCCGCGTGGTGGCAGGCCAACAAGGGCCGGTTTCACAACAAGCGCGTGGCGATGTTCTGCACCGGCGGAATTCGTTGTGAAAAATCAACGAATTACCTTCTGAGCCAGGGGGTGGAGGAGGTCTATCACCTCAAGGGCGGCATCCTGAAATACCTCGAGGAGGTGCCCGAGAAACAGAGCCTGTGGCGCGGCGCGTGTTTCGTTTTCGACGGGCGGGTGTCGGTGGGACACGGGCTGCGCGCCGGGCCGCATGTGCTCTGCCATGCCTGCCGCCGCCCTATCTTGCCCGAGGACCGCGCCCGCCCCGAGTACGAGGCCGGTGTCGCCTGCCACCATTGCACCCACGAGACCAGCGCCGAGGACAAGGCCCGCTTTCGCGAACGGCAGAAACAGGTCACCCTCGCCGCGGCGCGCGGCGAGCGGCATATCCGATGGATGGCCGAGGGCTGAACCGGCTGAATTTACTCACAAAACTTCGAACAACTTGTCCCGCGCACCCTGCCCGCGCACCAGCCTGAGCCGCGTTTTCGGCACCCCGATGGCCTTTGCCAGAAGTGCCTGCACCGCGGCATTCGCCTTGCCCTCCTCGGGCGGCACGGTAACGTAGACACGCAGGCTGTCCCCCTCCGCCACGATCCGCGCGCGCGAGGCCCGCGGCGTCACCCGCAGGGAAAAGCGGGTGCCCGGCGCCGCGAGATGGCCCAGGTCGGGGTGATCCATGCTGACACGCCTCCTCGCGTCCAGGTCGCTACCGACGGCAATGATGGCACGCCCGACCCCCGCAGTCGAGAGCCGGAGGCCGCGTTCGCCGGGTGGCCCTACCCGCCGCCATCGCCATCCTCGTCGGGCTGCAAGAGGCTGATCTCGCCCGCCGCTTCGAGCCGGCGCACGGCGTTCACGATCTCGGTCTGCGCGGCCTCGGCCTCGCGCGGGCGCACGCGACCCCGCTCCGCGATTTCCTCGCGCAGCGCGTCAGCCATGCGTTTCGACATGTTGGACAGCAGGAATTCGGCCACCGGGGCCAGCGCGCCATCAAGCGCCCCGGCCAGCGCGGCGACCTGCACAGGCTGATCCACCTCGCGCAGGATGCGCGGGATATCGGTCGGATTGACGCGGTCGGGCAGGTGCAGGAACGTAAAAATCGCACGTCGCACCAGCGCGGCGAAATCCTCGTCGGTGTCTTCAAGACCCTCGAGCACCTCGTCGCGGATGATTGCGGCCGAGTAGTTGAGGATCGCGCCCACCCGTTCCACCGCCCCGTCGGCAAAGGCACTCTGCGGCACGTCCTGTATCTGCGCCGCGAGGGCGAGGCCGATGCGGTCCACCGCCTCGGGCGAGACAGAGCCGGTCTGCGAAATGGCGTAGGTGATGCGCCGCGCCGCCGCACCGGGCAGCCGCCCGAGCAGATCGGCGGCGCGTGCGACGTCGAGCTTGGAGAGGATCACGGCGGCGACCTCGGCGCTTTCCGCTTCGAGGATGGGGACGAGTGTTTCGGGATCGGTGGCCTTCACCAATTCCCAGGGGTCGCCGTATTGGCGCACACCCGCCTCCTTGCGCAGGCGGGCAGCGGTCTGTGGGCTGATCCGCCCGTCGAGCGCCGACAGCGCACCGGGCAGGCCGCGCGGAAAGGTCAGACCCATCCCTTCGAGTTCATTGGCGAATTTGGCCACCACATCGGCCAACGTGCCGCGATCCACATAGCGCATCGACCCCATCTGCGTGGTCAGTCGTCCCTGTAATTCGTCCGGCAAATCCGAAAGGGACACGTCCGCCCCCTCGTTCATCAGGAAGCGCACGATGATCGCGGCCTTCTGCGCACGCGACAGATGCGCCGCCGCGCCGCGCGGACGCGGCCCCTCGATCCGTGCGGGTGGTGCGTTCATGCCTCGGTCCCCGTTGCCCCGATCCTTGCGCGAGCATAGGGCACGATCCGTCAACAAAGCCTGAACGCGACCACGATTTCTCTTTGGTCAAAATACTCCGGGGAGTCGCCCCGCACGGCTGGCGGAGGCAGCGCCCCCGACCCTACGTTCAGCCGTACTGTTCGGCGAGGAATTTCTCGGCGTCGAGCGCGGCCATGCAACCCATACCGGCGCTGGTGACCGCTTGGCGGTAGATATGATCGGTCAGGTCACCGGCGGCGAAAAGCCCCGGAACCGAGGTGCGGGTGCTACCCGGTTCGACGCGCACATAGTCACCGTGATGCATCTCTACCTTGCCCTTCACAAGCTCGCTCGCCGGGGCGTGGCCAATGGCGATGAACACGCCCTTGCAGGGGATTTCCGTGATCTCGCCAGTCTCGACATGCCTCACCCTGACGCCCTCGACACCCTTGGGGTTGTCGGTGCCGGTCACCTCCTCGAGCGTGTGGAACCACAGCGGCTCGATCTTGGGGTGCTTGAACAGCCGATCCTGCAAAATCTTCTCGGCGCGCAACTCGTCGCGGCGGTGGATAAGAGTGACCTTGGAGGCGAAATTTGTCAGGAACAGCGCCTCTTCGACGGCAGTGTTGCCGCCGCCCACCACCACGATCTCTTGCCCGCGGTAGAAGAAGCCGTCGCAGGTTGCGCAGGCCGACACACCGAACCCCTTGAACGCCTCCTCGCTCTCCAGTCCCAGCCATTTCGCGCGGGCACCCGTGGCGAGAATCACCGCATCGGCAGTGTAGGTCGCGCCGCTGTCTCCCTTGGCGGTGAAGGGGCGGCTTTCAGTGTCGAGGTCGGTGATGATGTCGCCCACGATCTCGCAGCCCATGGCCTTGGCGTGGGCCTCCATGCGCACCATCAGGTCGGGGCCCTGCACCTCCGTATCGCCGGGCCAGTTCTCCACCTCGGTGGTGGTGGTGAGCTGCCCACCCGGCTCGATCCCTTGCACCAGCATCGGCTCCAGCATGGCGCGGGCGGCGTAGACGCCAGCGGTATAGCCCGCAGGGCCGGACCCGATGATGAGGCACTTGGTGTGGCGTGTCTTGGGCATGGCTGCTCTTTCGTTGAAAACCGGATATCGCGCGGAGATATAGCGGCGCGGGACGGGGCATGTAACCCCTTGCAAGGCGGCAATGCGTCGCCATCAGACCCTCGCACCCGAAATTATCTTGCGCATAGGCGAAATATTATTGCGCGCGCCCGCATGGCTGCTATAACATCCGCGAAAATAATCAGGAGAATGCGATGGCGGGCACGCGTCTCGATCCGATCGACCGAAGGATACTGGCAGAATTGCAGGCCGACGGCCGGATGACCAATGTCGAGCTGGCCAAGCGTGTCGGCATTTCCGCCCCGCCCTGCCTGCGGCGGGTCCGCGCGCTGGAAGAACAGGGGTATATCCGCGGCTATCACGCCGATATCGACGCGCGCGAGTTGGGCTTTGAGGTGCAGGTCTTTGCGATGGTCGGTCTGCAAAGCCAGGCCGAGGCGGACCTGTCGGCCTTCGAGGCGCGGTGCCGGGCCTGGCCGCTGGTGCGCGAGTGCCACATGCTCAACGGCGAGGTGGATTTCATTCTCAAATGCGTCGCCCCCGACCTGTCGACCTTCCAGCGGTTCCTGACCGAGGAACTGACCGCGGCAGAGAACGTGGGCAGCGTCAAGACCTCGCTGGTGATCCGCGGAGCCAAGGACGAGCCCGGCGTGCCCTTTGAGATTCTGGAGGCTCGGCTCGAACGACCGGCCTGAGCAGGGCGGTGGCCTCAGACCAGATCGAGCGCCTCGGGGGCGTCGAGCGGCAGGCGCATCTGGGCCATAGGTCCGAAATCGCACGGCTTGGGAATATGGGGAAAGGCCGCCATGACCTGCCGCAGGGTGGCATCGTCGTAGCCGCGCTCGAACCCGGCACCGGGATGAAAGCTCTCGGTTTCCAGCCCGTTCACCATGATCACCGCGTGCCGACGCAAGGCGAGATGGTAGAAGGTCACCGGCTGGCGCGACACCATGCGGATCGCGTGCACCCCATCTGCCATCGCGTGCACCGGCGACAGAACCCCGTCCGCCCCGATCCGCGCGCGTAGCCGGCAAGGACGGCTTAGAAGCCGCGCGCCGGGTCCCATCACGAGATCAGCCATAGGCCGCCCGAGACCGAAGGCGTCGGCCATCACCCGCGTCAGCGGTGTGCCCTCGCCAGAACGGTCAGCCCCTAACGTGATCGAGCCGATCCAGACCGCCGGGACCGCGCCACCCGCGGCGGTGACGATCATGTCGCCGGGCACCAGATCCTCGACCGCCACCGGGCCGCGTGACGTCGAAACGAGCGCCCCGTGCGCGAAGGCAGCATGGGCCGCGTCGAGCAGCGGCAGCGGCGGGAGGTGGCGCTCCTGCGTCATGAGTCGCCCCTCGGCATCGCGCCAAAGGCAGGAATACCGACGTGTTGCCTCCTGCGCCCGGGCAGCCGGGGGCGCGGAGGGGAGATCGACGCCGAAGCGGTGCATGCTCATGTCGTGTCACCTCATGATCAGGGCCGTCGTGGCCGCACCGGACCTCCGGCGGCGACGACAGTCAGACATTCGGCAATCTGTGTGACGCGCAAATCGGGCAATTCTGCGCTCTCGCGCCAGAATCTTCGTGGCATCGACCGTGTTTTCGACATAGTCGCCTTCGGTCGAGATCATTGTTTCGCTGTGCATCCACAGTGAACCTCGCGAAAGCACAAGGGCCGCCACGGGGCAGCCCTTGCCTGCTCTTCGGTCGCCCTGCGCCGGTGGCGGCGCGCGGCTCAGGCGGTCTTGCGCGGGCGCAACAGCGCGAACATGCGGGCATGACGCCCGTCGCGTCGCACCTGGCGGTGATAGGGCAACGCGGGCGCAGCCTCCTTGCTGTGCTCGACCACGGATCTCAACCAACGTGCCTTCATCTGCTCCATCCTCTTGCCTGCGCCGCTTGGCGGCATTGTTACCTCATCCGCAACGATGCGCGGGGTTTGCGGCGAGGTTTTGACGGAAAAGGTTAAAATCCGGGCAATACGGGGGCGATGCCGGGACGGGGGCCGAAACGGGCGGGAACGCCGACCCTCAGCGTTCGCCCGTATCGAAGCCTGCCTCACGCATCAGCTTGTCGGACGCCTCCTCGACCTCCGACTCCAGACGCCGCATGAACGTCCCCCTCGGCAGCCCCGGCGCAATCTCGGGCAGGAACTCCACCACCGCGAGGCCCGGTTTCCGCAGGATGCCCTTGCGCGGCCAGAAGACCCCGACATTGGTCGCCGCCGGCACGCAAGTCTGGCCAAGTTCCTCGTAGAGCACGCCGGCGCCAATCTTGTAGGGCTTCTTCACTCCCGGCGCGACGCGGGTGCCCTGCGCGTAGATAATGAGCTGTCCCGGCTCCTGCCGTCCGCGCGCCACGTCCTCGACCATCTTGCCGATGGCCTGGCTGCGCTTGCCTCGATTCACCGGCACGCAGCCGATGCGCAGCGCGTATTGCCCGATCACCGGTGCCCACATCAATTCCCGCTTCATGATGAACTTGCCCGCCGGGATGCTGCCGAAGATGAGGATGATGTCGAGAAAGCTCTGGTGCTTGGAGGCGATCAGCACTTCGCCCCGGGGCGGCGTGCCGCGCACCTCGGTGCGCAGGCCGACCATCCACGCCGCGGTGAAGCGAACCCAGCGGCAAAAGGTCTTGCACGCTATACGCGCGCCACGCGGACTGACCAGCGCCCAAGGCAGGAACACGATCCCCAGCACCGCCATCGCCAGGTACATCTGGACCACGAAAACGAGAGACCGAAGCCATTGCAGGGCGTGTGTCATGGCATCTTCTCCAGTCTGCGGCGCGCGGCGGCGCGGGTCGCGGCAAAAGCGACCAGCCCGGCAAGCGGCGGGATCAGCAGCGGCAAGAGCCAGTGCCAGCCCTGGAAGCCAAGCCCGGTGAGAAACCCGCCCTCGATCCGCGCCGATGGCAGCGCGAGAATGGCGAGGCATCCCAGCACCGTTCCGATCGCCGCGCCCCCGAGGCCCCGGACGGCAAAGCGGCGCACAAAGGCCCGCGCGATGAAATCATCCTGCGCGCCGACGAGGCGCAGCACCGTGATGACCTGCGCATTGGCCGCCAGCGCCGCCTGCGCCGCAAGCGTGATCATCGCCGCCATCGCCGCCCCGATGAGCGCCAGCGACAACCAGCCCAGAAGCCTCAGTCGCGACGCGGCCTGCACCAGTGGCTTTCGCCAGCGCGTGTGATCGTCGAGAACGGCACCCGGCACCTCGGCGGCCAGCCGCAACCGCAATCCCTGCGCGTCGAACCCCGCCTCGGTCTCTGTCACTTCGATCAACCGAGGGATGGGCAATTGGTCGAGCGGCAGGTCGGGGCCGAACCACGGCTCAAGCAGCGCCGCCTGCTCGGCATCGTCGAGCGCGCGGGCGCGCGCGACACCGGTGGTGGTCTCGAGCACCCGCAGCGCCGCCTCGGTCTGCGCCGCCATCTGCCCCTCGGGCGCGGAGATGCGCACCGTCGCCGTGCGGGCAAGCTCGTTACTCCAGCGGTCCGCCAGCCGCCCGGTGGCCAGCGACAGCGCCAGCGCAAAAACCGCGAGAAAGGCCATCGCCGCGGCGGTGAACAGCGTCAGCGTGGCGGTGAACCCGCTCGGCGGCACGACCCGGTCAGCCTGCGTGTCACCGGGCAGTAGCTGCGAGAGGAAACCGGACAGCACCGTCAAAGGTCCGCCCCCGCAAGCTGAAGCCGCCGTCCGGCGATACGCAGCACCCGGGCCTGGACATGGGTCTTGGCGGCGCGGATCAGCGCCAGATCGTGGGTGGCGATGAGGATCGTCTTGCCCATGCGGTTAAGTTCAATGAGCAAGCGCATCAGGCGCTCGGACATCTCCCAGTCGATATTGCCTGTGGGCTCGTCGGCCAGCACCGCGTCGGGCGACATGATGACCGCACGCGCCAGCGCGGCGCGTTGCCGCTCGCCGCCCGAAAGCTCGGGCGGTCGCGCGTGCGCCCGCGCGCGCAAGCCCACCCAGCCGATCAGTTCTCGCAGGTTGGCTTCCTCGGCCAGCAGGTCGCGCGACGACACCGAGAGCGGCAGGGCGATATTTTCCGCCACGTCGAGATGGTCGAGAAACTGGCAATCCTGGTGGACCACGCCTATGCGCCGCCGCGCCATCGCGATATCGTCGCGGCTCATTTCGCGCCGGTCCTGCCCAAACAGCCGCACCTGCCCCGCCGTGGGCGCGAGCGCGCCGTAGCACAGCTTGAGCAGTGTTGTCTTGCCCGAGCCCGAGGGCCCGGTGAGAAAGTGGAACGACCCGGGCGCGAGCGAGAGCGACACGTCGCTCAGCAACTCCCCCCCGCCATAGGAATACCCCACGCCCTCGAGCTCGATCACCGCTTGCGCCCTTTTCTTCCGCAGCCCCCTTCATGCCCCAGAGGTCACACATGTGCAATCACTGCCCGCATGATTCGCTTTGCTCTTTTCGCTTCGTGGATTAGTGCCTATGCTCGCGCCACGGTCGCAAAAGCCGGATAACGGCGGCAAGCAGCAGGCAGCGGGTGAAACCATGAGGCTGACATGTCCGAACTGCGGGGCGCAGTATGAGGTGCCGGACGCGGTGATCCCGGTCTCGGGACGCGATGTGCAATGCTCCAACTGCGGCACAACGTGGTTCCAGAACCATCCCGATCACGAACCCACCGAGCCCGAGGAGCCCGACACCGGGCCCGAGCCAACGGCCGAGCCGGAGGCACGCCCCGAGCCGGAGCAAGGCGCGGCGTCGGGACGGCGGATTGATCCGTCGGTGGCCGATATCCTGCGCGAGGAGGCAGACCGCGAGCGCGCCGCCCGCGCCGCCGAGGCCGATGACCGGATCGAGACGCAACCCGACCTCGGCCTTGGCGAGCCCGAACCCGATCGCGCGAAACGCGCACGCCAGGCGCGCGACCGGATGCAGCGGCTGCGTGGGGGGCGGCCCGCAGATACCAAAACGCCGCCGCGCGACGACCCCGACACAGACGATGACGATAGCGGCGACGTGTTTGACGACGACGAGGATGACGGCCTCGATCCTGGTTCGCGCCGCAACCTCTTTCCCGATATCGACGAGATCAATTCCTCGCTGAGCGCCTCGGGGGACTCTGCGGGCTCGCTCTCGCCGGCCACGTCGGAAGACTCGCCGCCCGCCCGCCGAGGTGGCGGATTTCGCACCGGGTTCCGACTGGCGGTGGTGGGCTGCGTCGCGGCCCTGGTGGTCTACCTGATGGCCCCGAGGATCGCCGGACTCTGGCCCGCTGCCGAGGCCCCGCTTGCGCAATACGTGCAGGTGGTAGACGAGGCGCGCGCGATGCTGTCGGCGACGGTCGCCGACCTTCTGGCACGTCTCTGACGCCGCTCAGAACCGATCGAGAAGACGGCGCAGGTAATCGAGCTCGATATCCGGGCGCTCGCCTTCGCCCGAGCGGCGGCGAATCTCGTCGAGCAGGTCGCGCGCGCGGCGGTAGACGTCCTCGCCCTGCAGCAGGCTGTCCTGGGTGCCCGCGTGGCGACCCTGACCGGCCTCGCGCCCGAGCGGGTCGGCCTGCGCGCGACCGGGGTCGCCACGTCCGTCGCTCGGGCCGCCGGGGTTCGTGTTGCGTGCCATCGCCTCACCCATGCTGCGCATTCCCTCACGCAGCGCCTCCATCGCGTCCGCCTGGTCCTCGAGCGCACCGGCGAGGTCGTTGTTGCGTAGTGCCTCTTCGGCCCCTTCCATCGACCGCTCCGCACGCTCAAGCGACTCGCGCGCCGCATCACCCGCTTCGCCGCCGAGTTGCGGAAGCCCACCGCGCTGCCGTTCAAGCTCCCGGCGCAATGCTTCCTGCCGGTCAGCGAGCGATCCGCCCTCGCCCTCTCCGGCCTGCTCACGCCCGTCCGCGCCCTCGCCGCCCGAGCGCGCGCCGCCGTCGCCCTGGCCCTGCTGGCCGTCATGGCTCTGCCCGCGGCCCTCACCGCCAGAGCGGCCCTCGTTCTGCTGCGACTGGCCGCTTCGCGCGTCGGGGTTGAACTGTTCCTGCAGGTCGCGGAACGCCTGATCCGAAAGGCCCTGCTGTTCGCGCAGCGTCTCGGAAAGCCCTTCCATCGCCTGCTGCCCCTCAGAGCCGCGCTGCCCCTGCGTGACCTGCATGTTCTCCATCATGCGCTGGAATTCCTCCAGCGCCTGCTGCGCCTCGGCAAAGCGGCCCTGCTCCATCAGCTCCTGAATGCGGTCCATCATGTCCTGCAAATCCTGCTGGGACATGCGCATGGAGTTCTCGGCGCTCTGCTGATCGCCGCCGTTCTCGTCCTCGCGCTGTGCCTGCTGCATCTTCTGGCGCAGGTAATCCTGGGTGGCGTCGCGCAATTCCTGCATGAGACGGGCGATCTCGTCCTCGTTCGCGCCGTTCTTCATCGCCTCGCTCAGCCGCTCCTGCGCCGCGCGCATCCGCTCGAGCGCGTCGCCGACATCGCCATCCTCGATCAGCACCCCGAGATCCCATAGTGCCTGCGCGATCTCGTCGCGCTCGGCCTCATCGGGGCCGCCCGCCGCCACCATCGCCTCGAGCCGCCGCAGGATGACGCGCAGTTGCAGGTAGGTTCCGCTCGATCGGAAGAGCCCGTCGGTCGGCTCGTAGGAAATCGCGCGCAGCACCTGCGCCACCCGCGTGGCGTTGTCCCGGCTCCACAGCAGATCGCGCCGCTGCTCGATCACCGCGGCCGCGAGCGGATCGAAGAAGCGCCGCGCCGGGAGAGTCATCTCCGTCGGGTCGGACTGCCCTTTCTGCCCGATCGCATCCGTCACCGTCATCCGCAACGTCACCGGCAGATGCGCCCAGGGATGCTGGGACAGGTTGGCGATCAGGGTCTCGGTAAACTCGGCCCCGTCGCCCATCATCGGCAGCGGCAGGTCGAGCCGTATGGGCTCGCGCGGATCGGGCTCGGCGGCAAGGCCGTGACGGCGCGCGACGCGCTCCATGTCGAGAGCGATCACGGCTTGGCCACCGGTCACACCGTAGTCATCGCGCGCCTCAAAGGGCTGACTCATCTGCCCTTCAAAGCTCGTCCGCGCCTCCGCATCGAGCACCGCCACCTGTGGCGCGGTGTCGGCAACGGCCTCCACCTGCCAGCCGCGCCCGCCCGGGCCGTCAATACGCAGTACACCGTCCTGCGCGATCTCGAAGCTCTGCTCGGGGCCCGTCTCCGACTCGGTATCTTTGTCCCCGCCAGAGGCGGTCTCATGAAGGCTGAGCGCACCCTCCGCGCCGTAGAACCGCAGCGTCACCTCGCTACCCACCGGCGCATGGATCACGTCCTGCTGATCGGCAAGATAGAGACTCGGCATGCCAGTATGGCGCGGCGGCTCGATCCAGCCCTCCCACGCCGGTCCCTGCGCCAGCGCCGCGCCGCTCCCGCCAGCGGGGCCCAGTTGCGCCACCGTGCCCGCGCGCCAGACCGAGCCGAAGACAAGGCCGATCACCAGCACCAGCAGCGCAATATGACGCAGGCCATAGGGATCGAACCGCGCCAGCCGCAGATCGGGCGGGACGTGCCGCGCGCCCGCCGCGCGCGTGGCCATGCGCGCCTGGTGCGCCCGCCACAGGGCGGCAGAGGCGGCATCGCCGCTGCCGATCGCCTGCGCATCCCCGAGCGCGGCCAGGGGTCGCCCATCGAGCGATGCGTCGAGCCGCGCCACCGCCTCGGCCCGTCGCGGCCAGCGCAGCCGTACGAACCCGCGAAGCCCGAGCGCCAGCGCGGCGAGCGCGAGCGTCGCGGTACCGAACCGAAACACGACGGGAGACGCATGCTCGTACAAACCGAGGAACACCCCGCCCGCCACCACGGCCAACAGGCTCAGCAGCGGCCAGAAGGCCCGCGCAACCCGCTCGGCCAGCAACCCGGCCCACGTGAGGCCGAGCGGCAAACGCAGCCGCGCCATCGCCGTCGTCAGAGAATCGCCGGGTCGGGACATCCGCGAAATCATTCCTTTCAGGCCCAACGCGACCGCCGCGTCAGAGCCACTCGGGAATGGTATCGCGATTTATCATTTCGTCAAAGGTTGGCCGCGCACGGATCACGGCAAAGTCACGCTCATTGACCAGAATTTCCGGGATAAGCGGCCGCGTGTTGTATTCGCTGGACATGACTGCGCCATAGGCCCCTGCGCTGCGGAACGCCACGAGATCGCCCTCGGCCAGAGGCGGCAGCATCCGGCCCCGCGCGAAGGTATCGCCCGACTCGCAGACCGGCCCGACCACGTCATAAGGCGTTTGCCCTACGCCCGGTGCGGGCTCGGTCACCGGCACGATATCGTGATGCGCGTCATACATGGCGGGGCGAATGAGATCGTTCATCGCGGCATCCAGAATGAGGAAATCGCGCCCCTCGCCGGATTTCAGATAGATGACCCGGCTCACCAGTATCCCCGCATTGCCAACGATCAGCCGCCCCGGTTCGATCTCGATCTCGCAGCCGAGATGGCCCAGCTCCTCGCGGATCATCGCCCCGTATTCCACCGGCAGGGGCGGCGCCTCGTTAGAGCGGGTATAGGGGATGCCAAGACCGCCACCCAGGTCGAGCCGGCGGATGTCGTGGCCATCGGCGCGCAAGACGCCCGTCAGTTCCGCGACCTTGCGATAGGCCAGCCGGAACGGCTCCAGATCGGTGAGTTGGCTGCCGATGTGCACGTCGATCCCAACCACCTCGATTCCCGGCAGGGCTGCGGCCTCGGCATAAACCTCGCGGGCGCGGGCAATCGGAATGCCAAACTTGTTCTCACTCTTGCCGGTGGCGATCTTGGCGTGTGTCCTGGCGTCCACGTCCGGGTTCACGCGCACCGCGATCGGCACGCTCAGCCCAAGGCCCGTCGCCACCTCGCTCAGCGCGTGCAACTCCGGCTCGCTCTCGACATTGACCTGCCGGACGCCACCTTCCAGCGCCAGGCGCATCTCGTCCCGCGTCTTGCCGACACCGGAAAACACGATCCGCTCGCCCGGCACGCCCGCCGCGCGGGCGCGCGCGTACTCCCCGCCAGAGACCACATCCATCCCCGCACCGAGGCCCGCAAGCGTCTTGAGGATCGCCTGATTGCTCGCCGCCTTCATCGCATAGCACACGAGATGATCCACCCCGTCGAGCGCCTCGTCGAACAGACGGAAATGCCGGGTGAGCGTCGCGGTGGAGTAGCAGTAGAACGGCGTTCCCACCGCCTCGGCGATCTCCGGCAGCGGCACGTCCTCGGCGTGAAGCACGCCGCCACGATAGAGAAAATGATCCACGCCTAGCCCCGCTTCATCTTGCCAGAAATATCCAGAATCCTCACGCCGGTCGCAGGCTGCGCAGGAAGAGGTAGAGCGGCAGGCCGCAACTCACCCCGATCCCGAACGTGGCCGGGATCGTCAAAAGCCCAAGCCAACGCCGGTTCGCTACGCTCTCGGCCACGGCCCAGATGGTCAACGCCACGGCGGCGATGGTCAGATCCCAGACCAGCCCGCTCGTTGCCGCGTTGGCGTGCCAGGCATCGACCATCGCCGTCAGGTCGTAGCCATTGGCGTTGAACCACACCAGGAACCACGACATCGGGTGCACCGCGCCCCACAGCGCCAGCGCGAGCCATAACCACCTCACAACCCGACCCCGACACCCAGGTCGACGCGGCCCACGCGCAGCCCGGTGCGCACGCCGCCGTACACTTCGCCCGAGCTCGCGCTGACCGTCGTGCTGAGCGTCGGGCGCACCGGCGGCCCCTCTGCGCCGCAGGCGCCCAGGATGGAAAAAACCGCCAGAAACGCCACGATCCGCCTCATGCCAAACGCTCCTTCCACCGTGCCACCTGCGCGCGCACCTGATCGGGGGCGGTGCCGCCATAGCTCGTCCTTGACGCCACCGAGTTGTGCACGCCAAGGACATCATAGACCGACGCGGTGATTTCGCCATGCACCGCCTGCATCTCTTCTAGACTGAGATCGGGCAGGTCGCATCCCTTCGCCTCGGCGCGGGCGACAAGGCTTCCCGTCACGTGATGCGCCTCGCGGAACGGCATGTCCAGCACCCGCACCAGCCAATCGGCGAGGTCCGTGGCGGTAGAAAAGCCCGACCCGGCAGCGGCCTCCAGGTTATCCTTCTGCGCCGCCATGTCGCGCACCATCCCCTCCATCGCCGCGAGTGCCAGCATCAGGTTGTCGGCGGCGTCGAACACCTGTTCCTTGTCCTCCTGCATGTCCTTGGAATAGGCCAACGGCAGCCCCTTCATCACCATCATCAACGCCACGTTCGCGCCGAAAATCCGCCCCACCTTGGCGCGGAGCAATTCAGCGGCGTCGGGGTTTTTCTTCTGCGGCATGATCGAGGAGCCGGTCGAGAACCGGTCGCTGAGCGCGACAAACCGGAACTGCGCGCTTGACCAGATCACCAATTCCTCGGCAAAGCGGCTCAGGTGCATGGCGCAGATGCTTGCCACGCCCAGGAACTCCAGCGCGAAATCCCGGTCGCTCACAGCGTCGAGCGAGTTGGCGCAGGGACGGTCGAAGCCCAGCTCCTTCGCCGTCATCTGCCGGTCGATCGGAAAGGACGTCCCCGCCAGCGCCGCCGCGCCCAAGGGGCATTCGTTCATCCGCGCACGGGCATCCCGCACGCGGCCCAGGTCACGCCCGAACATCTCGACATAGGCCATCATGTGATGGCCCCATGTCACCGGCTGCGCGGTTTGCAGATGGGTAAACCCCGGCATCACCCAGTCAGCCCCCGCCTCGGCCTGCGCGACCAGCGCGCGCATGAGCCGAACCAGCGCGCCATCTGCGGCGTCGAGCTGATCGCGCACCCAGAGGCGGAAATCGGTCGCCACCTGATCGTTGCGGCTGCGCCCCGTGTGCAGCCGCCCGGCGGCAGGGCCAACCAGGTCCTTGAGTCGCGCCTCCACGTTCATGTGGATATCCTCCAGCGCGGTGGAAAAGGTGAAATCCCCGGCCTCGATCTCTGACAAGACCGTGAGGAGCCCTTCCCTCATCGCGCTTGCATCCCTATCACTGACGATACCCGTGGCGGCCAGCATGGCGGCATGGGCACGCGATCCGGCGATGTCCTGCGCCGCGAGCCGCTTGTCGAACGAGATCGAGGCATTAATTGCCTCCATGATCGCGTCCGGCCCGTCGGCAAAGCGGCCGCCCCACATCTGGTTCGAGGTCGTGTCGGTCATTTTTTCGGCCCTTTGGAGGGAATTATGAAACGTCTTCTCGGGATCGTCCTTTATATGGGCCTCGCGCTCGGTGCAAATGCCCCGATGGCCGATACCGCAGCACTCGAGGCGCTGCGCGAGGGGGACATGAAGAAACTCATGTTCCATTCTGCCCCCAAACCCGCCCCGCAAGTCGAATTCGAGCGCGAAGACGGCTCCTCGGCCACGCTCGCCGATTACCAGGGCCGCCATGTCGTGGTCAATTTCTGGGCCACGTGGTGCGCGCCCTGCCGGGTCGAAATGCCGATGCTGTCGACCTTGCAGGCCGAGATGGGCAGCGACGACTTCGAGGTCGTCACCATCGCGACAGGACGCAACCCGCCCCCCGCAATGAAGGCGTTCTTTGACGAGATCGGGGTGGACAACCTCCCCCTCCACCGCGACCCCAAGAGTGCACTCGCGCGCCAGATGGGCATCTTCGGCCTGCCCATCACGGTAATCCTGGATCCGCAGGGCCGTGAGATCGCCCGCCTGCAGGGCGATGCCCATTGGGATTCGGAGAGCGCCAAGGCGATCATCGCGGCGCTGATCGAGGGGGACGGCGGGAGCTGAGGCATCACGGGCGCCTTCACTCACAGTTCACCCGCCCGGCGCCGCTCACTCAAGCGTCGGGGTCAGGCGCGCCGTCAATCCCGGCCTCAGCGAAACTCGCCATGCCGGAATGACAGGCCAGCGCCGCCTGTACCACGCCCATGCCCAGCACCGCGCCCGAGCCCTCGCCCAACCGCAGACCAAGCGACAGGAGCGGCACCTTGCCCAGCCGGTCAAGCAGCCGCGCGTGGCCCGGCTCGGCGCTGACATGGGCCGCAAGCGCGTGGTCGAGCGCGCCAGGTGCCTCGGCCTCGAGGCAGGCGGCAGCGGCGGTGCAGATGAAACCGTCGAGCAGTACCGGAATACGCAAGGTCCGCGCCCGCGCGATCGCCCCGGCCATCGCCGCCAGCTCGCGTCCACCAAGCGCGGCCAGCACCGCGAGCCCGCCGCGCACCGGGTTGGCCGCCACTGCACGCGCGACCACGCGCGCCTTGTGCGAGAGCCCCGCATCGTCCAGCCCGGTACCGCGCCCCGTCCAATCCGCAGCCGTGCCGCCGTAGAGGGCGAGCGCGATGGCAGCGGCGGGGGTGGTGTTGCCGATGCCCATCTCGCCCGCAACAAACAGGTCGGTCAGGGGATCGACAGCGTCCCAGCCCACCGCCAGCGCCGCGACGCACTCGGCCTCGGACATGGCCGGTCCGGTGGCGATATCGCCGGTGGGCCGGTCGAGATCGAGCGAGCGCACGTCGAGCCGCGCACCGACCACCCCGGCCAACTGGTTCACCGCCGCGCCGCCCGCCTCGAAATTGGCGACCATCTGCGCCGTTACTTCTGACGGATAGGCCGAGACGCCCTGCGCCACCACCCCGTGATTGCCGGCAAACACCACCACCTGCGGGCGTTTGACCCGCGTGCGCGGATCGCCCCGCCAGCCGCAATACCACGCCGCCAACTCCTCGAGCCGTCCAAGGGCGCCGGGCGGCTTGGTCAGCGTCGCATCGCGCGCCCGCGCCGCGACGATGGCCTCCGCGTCGGGACCGGGCAGATCGCGTAGCAGGGCGGCAAGGTCTGAGAGCGTGGCGAAGGGGGCGGACATGGCGGCCTCGTTGCAAGTGAGTGCGCCCTTCTGTATCGCGAAAGGCGCCCCGACCACAGCCCGAAAAGGCCGCGACCATGTCAGAGACCGACCGCGATACCGCGCTCTTTCATTTTTCTGACCTCGCGCTCGCCTTCGGGCTGCTCACGCGGCTGCCGGTGCCGGCAGGCGACGCATCACGCGGGTCCCGCGCGGCGTGGGCGTGGCCGCTGGCCGGGGCGGTGCTGGGCGGGCTTTCAGCGCTCGCAGGGGGCGCGGCGCTGGCCCTGGGCCTGCCCGCGCCGGTGGCAGCGCTGGCGGCACTCGGGGCACTGGTCATGCTGAGCGGCGGGTTGCACGAGGATGGTCTCGCCGATACCGCCGACGGGCTCTGGGGCGGCTGGACGCAGCAAAGACGGCTGGAGATCATGCGCGACAGCCGGATCGGCAGCTACGGGGTGATCGCCCTGGTGCTGAGCCTTGGCTTGCGGGCGGTGGCGCTGGCGCTGATCTTCGCCGGCGGGGTACTAGCGGCGACCGCAGCGCTGATCGTCGTTGCGATGGTGTCGCGCGCGGCGATGGCGGGAGTGATGGCCACCCTGCCCCACGCCCGCGCGGACGGACTGGCGCAGGCGCAGGGCCGGCCGCCTCTGGCCACGGTGCTGCTGGCGGCGGCGCTGGCAGGCGTGACGGCGGTGGCTCTCGGGGGCATGGCGGGCGTCGCGGCGGTGGGGGCGGCGGCGCTGGCGGCGCTGGTGGTGGCGCGGCTGGCCCGGGCAAGGATCGGCGGGCAGACCGGCGACATCCTTGGCGCGGCGCAACAGATTGCCGAGATCGCCGCGCTCATGTGCCTGCTACCCTGAGATTGCGCACCCCACCATGAAAAAGGCCGCGCCCTCACGGACGCGGCCAATTACCTGATGCGATGCCACTCAGGCGGCGCGCGAGATGAGCACCTCGTCCACCTGGCGGGCGGCCTGCACCTCGTCGCCGCCGGACGCCGCCGCGACCTCGCGGGTCAGCCGCTCGAGCGCAGCCTCGTAGAGCTGGCGCTCGGAATAGCTTTGCTCGCGCTGATCGTCGCTGCGGTGCAGGTCGCGCACGACCTCGGCAATGGCGATGAGATCGCCGGAATTGATCTTCTGCTCATACTCCTGCGCGCGGCGCGACCACATCGCCCGCTTGACCCGCGCCTTGCCCTTGAGCGTGGTCATCGCCTTGGAGATGACATCGGGGCTCGACAGGCTGCGCATCCCGATCTCGGTGGCCTTGTTGGTGGGCACACGCAGCGTCATCTTGTCCTTCTCGAAGGAAATCACGAACAGCTCGAGCGTGAGGCCCGCAACGTCCTGTTCCTCGATCGAGATGATCTGGCCCACGCCGTGCGCGGGGTATACGACGTAGTCATCGGGGCGAAACTCGGTCTTCCTAGCTTTCGACATACGGTTCTTTCCTTGCAGCGCGCCGTCCGACACAGAAAAGGGCACAAGCCGCGACCCTTCCAGGATCGGGTTTATGTGTCCTTTGTCATAGATTTTCCACCCCGGCAGCAGGTGAGGTGGAGCCGGTTTCAAGCACATCTTGTTTTACGAGTTCAGAACATAACACAAAAACTGCTCTCATGAAAGAGCGTGCGCCGATTGGCGTGGTTTTGACGTTATTCGTCAAACGCTTGGTGAACATGACGCGACAGGACGGAGGGCGCCGCCGCGCATGGCGTTGCGAATCGCCCCGTTCAGCCGCCCTCGCCCGGGGTTTCAGAGAAATACTTGTCCAACTTGCCGGTCTCACCGTCGCGCTCCTCGGCCTCGGGCAGCGGGTCTTTCTTGGTGACAATGACCGGCCATTGCTCGGAATACTTGCGGTTGAACTCGACCCACGGCTCCATTTCCGGCTCGGTATCGGGGCGGATCGCGTCGGCGGGGCACTCGGGTTCACACACACCGCAATCGATGCATTCGTCCGGATGGATCACCAGCATGTTCTCGCCCTCGTAGAAACAATCCACGGGGCAGACCTCGACACAGTCCGTGTATTTGCAGGCGATGCAGTTGTCGGTGACGATATAGGTCATGGGTGTCTCACGTTCTTGCCGGGTGTGCGGCGTTTCGGGTGTGACCTAGTCCAGAGCGCGGGATCATTCAAGCGGGCCGGACCCATCTGGGAAGAGTTTGCGGCGGTCGCGCTTGGTGGGACGTCCCTTTCCCTCGTAGCGCGGGTTGGGCGGGTCAGCGTCCTTCGGCGCGGGTGGGGTGATGTCCTCGTAGAGCGTGCGCGCCTCGGCGGCGGGGCCGCGGCGCGTGCCGGACGCGATGATGCGCACCACGCGCACCTGCGTGCCCTGCGCAAAGGTGAGCACATCGCCGGGGCCCACCTGCTGTGCGGGCTTGGCGGCGCGGGTGCCGTTGACACGGACATGCCCGCCAGAGACCTGCCCGGCGGCAAGCCCGCGCGTCTTGAAAAAACGCGCATGCCAGAGCCACTTGTCGAGGCGGGACCGCTCGGCGCTTGGGGCCACGCTCAGCTCTTGTCCTTGAGCCCCATCAGAGCCGCGGCAAAGGGGTTGTCGGGGTCGATTCGATCCTTCTTTTCGGGCTTGGCGCTGAAGGACTTTGCGCGCTCGTCGCGCGGTTTTCCCTTGGGACCGCCCTTGCCCTTGGGTTTGCCCTGCGGCTTGCTGCGCGCGCCCTTTGGGGGGCGATTGCCGCGCGGGGCCCAGGTGAAAGTGTAATAGACCTCGATTTCCGGCTCTGCCACCTCGGGCGTATCGCCCGGGACGACCTCTTCCTCGGGTGTCTCCGCGATCTCGGGGGTGCCTTCGGGCTCAGGCTGCGGCGGTTCGGCGGCAACGGGAGCCTCGCCCTCATCCGCGATCTGCTCGACGGCATCGGCGACGGACTCTGCCGGGGTCTCTTCGGCGGCGATTGCGGCATCGGCGGGGGCCTCGGCCACGGCCTGATCCACCGGCTTGACCTTTTCGCGCTCGCCGCGCTCGGCACGGTAGCCCAGCCCCTGCATCAGCCCGGCGAATTGCTCCAGCGTCATGCCGGTGATGGACAGCATATCCGCCGTTGCCTCGAACCCGGCGCGCCCATCGGCGCTACGCAGCATGTCGGCGAGCCGCTCCAGCATGTCGATGCGAATCGCCCGTTCGCCCGCGGCGCGGTAGCCCGCCATCGCGAAATAGCCCTGCGGCGCGGTCGTATCGGCAGGCACCGTCACCAGCCCCGGCGGCGGCGCCTCGGGGAAGGTGTCGAGCCCATTGCTGAGCGACCACAGCACCAGCCGCAGCCGCGTTGGTGCGGGCTTTAGCAGTGCGGGCAGGAACACGGTGAACTGGCCGAAGCGCACGCCGTGCTTGCGCAAGAGCCCGCGCGCCTCCTGGTCGAGCGCCTTGACCTCCTCGGCCACATCGCCGCGCGGAAGCACGCCCATCGCCTCGACCAGCCGGAAGCCGAAGCCGCGCGCAAGGCCCGTGAGAGCCTCGTCGCGACTCATGGCCATCAGCGGCTCGAACAGGGTGGCGACCTTGCGGTCGATGAAATGTTGCAAGCGGCGCTGCACCTTGGCCGCAACCTCTGCACCCGCCTCGTCATCGACGAATGCCACCGCCTGCGGCCTGAGCGGATCGGAGCCGACGGTGAGCTTGCCAACCGCCTCGTTGCCCCACATCAGCCCGCCCTGCTCGGTGAAATCGATCATGGTATCGGGCGCGTTGTAGAACTGGTCCGCCTTGAGGTGGAAATGGGGGGCGAGCGCAGCGAGGCTCGCCTGTTGCAGCGTGCGCGCTTCCTGCCCGGCAGCAGCCTTGTCGCGGATGAAGCGGAACCCTTCGAGCCGCCCTACGAATTCGCCCTCGACGCTGACCGCGCCCTGATCGTTCACTTCGGCCACCATGGCCTCCTTCTGCTTGAGCCGCCGCATCAAAACGGATGTGCGCCGGTCCACGAATCTCTGGGTCAGCGCGCCGTGAAGCGCGTCTGACAGGCGGTCTTCTACCGCGCGTGTCGCCTCGCGCCAATGGGTTTCGTCATCAACCCAGCCCTTGCGCTGCGCCACGTAGGTCCATGTTCGGATATGCGCGAGCCGCTTCGACAGCGTGTCGATATCGCCATCGGTGCGATCGATTCGCCGGATCTGCGCGGCCAGCCAGTCGTCGGGCACGCGGCCAAGCTCGTGCAGGTCGCAAAATATGCGCTCCAGCAGGCTGGCGTGCTCGGTGGCACTGATGCCGCGAAAGTCGGGGATACGACAGACATCCCACAACAGCCGCACGGCGGGCGCACCGCTGGCGCGGGCGCGCACGTCCGGCACCTCCGAGAGCGAGCGGAGGGCAGCAAGATCGTCTGCCTCGCGCCCGCGAGAAAGCAGGGTGTGTTCCGGTCGCGCCTCGAGCGAGTCGATAAGAACCTCGGGTGAGCCGAAAGCCAACCGCGCGTTGCGCCATTCGAGGCGGCGCACCGGGGCGAAGCGGTGATCGGTGATCGCCTCCGCCAGCGCCGGCTCCAGGTCGGGGGCCTCGCCGGTGACCCCGAAACTGCCATCGCGCATCCCCCGTCCCGCACGTCCGGCGATCTGGCCAAGCTCGTGAGGGAACAACGCGCGCATCCGCCGCCCGTCGAATTTTGACAGCGCAGAAAAGGCGACGTGGTCAATATCGAGGTTGAGCCCCATGCCGATGGCGTCGGTAGCCACGAGGTAATCCACGTCGCCGTTCTGGTAGAGTTCGACCTGCGCATTGCGGGTGCGGGGGCTGAGCGCGCCCATCACCACCGCAGCACCCCCCTTCTGCCGCCGGATCAACTCGGCGATGGCATAGACGTTTTCCACCGAGAACCCGACGATGGCGCTGCGCGCTGGCAGGCGCGAGACCTTGCGCGGCCCGGTATAGACAAGCTGCGACATACGCGCGCGGCTGAGAAACTCCACCCCCGGCACAAGCTCGGCAATGACGTGGCGCATGGTGTGGCTGCCCAGGAACTGCGTCTCGCGCAGGCCACGCATCCTGAGCAGCCGGTCGGTAAAGACGTGGCCGCGCTCGGGATCGGCGCACAGCTGGATCTCGTCCACAGCGACGAAATCGGCCCCCATCCCTTCGGGCATCGCCTCGACCGTGCAAACCCAGTATTGCGCCCGCGGCGGAACGATGCGCTCCTCGCCGGTGACGAGCGCCACCACAGACGGGCCGCGCACGGCGACGATCCGGTCATAGACCTCGCGCGCCAGCAGGCGCAGCGGCAGGCCTATGATGCCGGTGCGGTAGCCCAGCATCCGCTCGATCGCGTAATGGGTCTTGCCGGTATTGGTGGGGCCCAGAACCGCGACGGTTCTCGACTGCTCGGACATGCGCCCCCCGTTCTCTCGCCCTGGATTGCCGTTCAGAGGTCGGTGCCACCCATTTCGCGCGACACCCTTTCCAGCGCCTCGCTTACGGCCTCGTGATGCGGATGTATAGCCTGCGACCGCTCGAAAGCCTCGTGCGCGAGCGCCGCACGCCCGGTCTCCTCGAACACCCGGCCCATACCGAAGAGCGCGTTGAAGTGGCGCGGCTCGAGCGCGAGCACCTGCGCGAGATCGTTGAGGGCCAGACCATAGTGCTCGCGCCGAAAGAACGCGACCGAGCGCAAGTGCCATGCCTCCGCAAAGCCCGGCGCGTGGTCGATCGCGGCGCTCAAATGCTCGACTGCCATTTCCATGTCGTCTGCCTCGAGCGCGTCCTTGCCGCGCCGCAAGAGCAGGTCCATCGCGGGCGAACCTGATTTAGCCCATTCCAGCTCGATCTCGGAGGCGATGCGGCGCGCCTCTTCGGGCGCGGCACCCTCAAGCTGCGAAAACAGCGTGTCGAGGCGGGTCTCGGCGGCCGTCACGGGTAAGGAAAACATGACCAGCGCAAGCAGTGCCGCAACGGTATGGTTGAGATATCGAAGCCTGTCTCTCATAACGGGGTCAGTGTAGCGCGGAATGCGGGGAGCGAAAGCCCCGTCATCGCAATCGTGAAAGGATGAACCAGATGAGCGACGTGATTGAAGCCGCGGTCAAGGCTCTTAACGAGAAGATGGGCAGCGACGGGTTCGACGGATCGGCCAAGTTCGTGATTGAGGGCGAGGGCAGCATCGTGATGGACAGCGATGGCGCGCGCGCCGCCGAGGAGGACACCGACGTGACGCTAAGCGCCGACGCCGACACGTTCGAATCGATCCTCGCAGGCGATCTCGATCCCACCGCCGCGTTCATGTCCGGGCGGCTTTCGGTGGATGGCGACATGGGCATGGCGATGAAGCTCGGCAGCGTTCTCGCCTGATGGAGGTAGCGCCGCTCTTCGCGCAGGTTGCCGACGGCCCCGATAACGGGGCCGCGTGGTGGCTTCGGGCGCGGGATGGCGTGCGCATCCGCGTGGGGCTGTGGCACCGCGAGGCGGCGGCGGGCACGGTTTTGCTGTTTCCGGGGCGCACCGAATATGTCGAGAAATACGGGCGCGCGGCGCAGCATTTCGCATCACGAGGATTAGCCACGCTGGCGGTGGACTGGCGCGGGCAGGGGCTGGCGGACCGGCTCACTGGCGATGCAATGGCCGGACACGTGCTGCATTTCTCGGACTACCAGAAAGACGTGGAGGCGATGGTCGGCGCGGCGCGCGCGCTCGACCTGCCGCGCCCCTGGCACCTGCTGGCGCATTCGATGGGTGGGTGCATCGGGCTGCGCGCGGTGATGGATGGGCTGGACGTGCGGAGCGTTGTCTTTTCCGGACCGATGTGGGGGATTCACATGGGTTCTGCGCTGCGCCCCTTCGCGTGGTCGCTGGCTTGGGGGTTGCGGCGGCTTGGTCTTGGCCATGTCTACGCGCCAAGCACCGCGGGCGAGCATTACGTGTTGAGCGAGCCGTTCGAGACCAACAAGCTCACCAATGACCGCGAAATGTGGGATTACATGGCCCGGCAGCTCGAGGCGCACCCCGAGCTGGGTATCGGCGGCCCGAGCCTGCGCTGGCTGCACGAGGCGCTGCGTGAAATGCGGACGCTGGCGGCGCGTCCCTCGCCCGCGCTGCCCTGCCTGACGATTGTGGGCAGCGACGAGGATATCGTGGATGTGGGCCGTATCCACGACCGCATGGCGCGCTGGCCCGGCGGGCGACTGGAGATTGTTCCGGGCGGGCGGCACGAAACGCTGATGGACACGCCCGCCGTGCAGGCGCGGCTGTTCGAGATGATCTGCAACTTTTACGACAGTCCAGGGAACGGCGCAGCGGCGGCGTGAGGCGCAGAAGGCACCGCCGTCTGCGAGAAAAGCGCGCTTGGCCTGTTCCTGTCATTCCATACAACGGTCAAGGAGCCGCGCATTGGCACCAAGCTGTGAGGGTCCGCTCAAGGCCAACTTCGCCCACAAGCGCCCTCATGTCCGCCATGTATCCTGCCCGCTACCCCTCGGCCTGCACCGTCACCCGCTGCTCGCCCAGTCCTGTGATGCGCAGCACCATCTCGTCGCCCGCGGACAGGAAGCGCGGCGGCTTGTGGCCCACACCCACGCCCGGCGGCGTGCCGGTGGCGATCACGTCACCGGGCTCGAGCGTCATGATCGCGCTGAGGTAGGACACGATCTCGGCCACGCCGAAGATCATCCGCGACGTGTTGCCGGTCTGCATCCGCTCACCATTCACCTCGGTGGCAAGATCGAGCGCCTGCACGTCGTCCAGTTCGTCGGGGGTGACGAGCCATGGCCCGACTGGCGCGAACGTGTCGCAGCTCTTGCCCTTGGTCCACTGCCCCGACCCCTCGAGTTGCAGCGCGCGTTCCGACACGTCATTGACGATGGTGTAGCCCGCGACATGCCCGAGTGCCCGGGCCTGGTCCACGTATTTCGCCCGCCGGCCGATGACGATGCCGAGTTCCACCTCCCAATCGGTCTTGGCCGAGCCGCGCGGCATCACCACCGGGTCGTAGGGGCCGCCAAGTGCGGTCAGCGCCTTGAGGAACACCACCGGCTCGGCCGGCGGCTCGGCACCGAGCTCTGCGGCGTGGTCACTGTAGTTTAGCCCGATGCCCACGAGCTTGCCGATGCCACTCACCGGCGGCCCCAGTCGGGGCGCGCCCGGCACAAGCGGCAGCGCCTCGGGGTTGAGCCGCGGCAGCGACCCGAGCACCTCGCCCGCGAGATCGGGCACCACGCCCGACAGGTCCCTCAGCCGTCCCTCGGCATCGAGCACGGCGGGGCGCTCCTGCCCCCGATCCCCAAAGCGTGCAAACCGCATGTCATCCCTCCTGTTGCGCAGTCGCGTGCAGAATAGACGGCGGGCGGGGCTGTGCAAGGGCATGACACGGCCTATCATCGCGGCATGGTCTTGCGTGTCACGGCTCAAGGTCTCTATTGCGCCGCGGGCACGGGGCCTGTCTCGCCACCGATCTGGCCGCGCGGGTGATGCGGCGCCGGCTGGTGCAGTACGGCTGAGCGCGCGAAGCGGGGTTGAGCCGCACCGAGGCCCCGCATATGTCTGGGTTCCATCAACAGTCGAGGTTTCCCCCATGCGCACGCTTCCCTTTCCCGTCCACGATGCCAACACCACCGCCGGGGGCAAGGATCTGGGCCGCCTGCCGGAATGGGACCTGAGCGATCTCTATAGCGGCGCGGACGCGCCCGAACTGGCCCGCGATCTCGACTGGCTAGAGACAGAATGCGCAAGCTTCGCCGCCGACTACGAGGGCAAGCTGGCCAACCTCGATGCTGACGGCCTGCTCGAGTGCATCCGCCGCGACGAGGCGATCAGCCGGGTAGCGGGGCGCGTCATGTCCTTCGCCGGGCTGCGCTACTACCAGCAGACGACCGATTCCGCGCGGGCGAAATTCCTCTCCGACTGCCAGGAAAAGATCACCCGCTTCACCACGCCGCTGGTGTTCTTCTCGCTCGAGCTCAACCGGCTCGACGAGGACGCGCTGAAGGCGATGTATGACAAGAACGCCGAGCTTGCACGCTACGCGCCGGTGCTGCGCCGCATCCGCGCGATGAAGCCCTACCAGCTTTCCGACGAGCTGGAGAAATTTCTCCATGACCTGGGCGTCGTGGGCGACGCGTGGGAGCGGCTCTTTGACGAGACCATCGCGGGGCTCACCTTCACCGTCGAGGGCGAGGAAATGGGGATCGAGGCCACGCTCACCCTGCTTACCGATCACGACCGCGCAAAACGCGAGGCGGCGGCGCGTGAACTGGCGCGCGTGCTGGGTGAGAACCTGCGCACCTTCGCCCGCGTACACAACACCACCACCAAGGAAAAGGAGGTGCTCGACCGCTGGCGCGGGATGCCCACGGCGCAGACGGGGCGGCACCTTTCGAACGATGTGGAGCCGGAGGTGGTCGAGGCGCTGCGCGCCGCGGTGGTGGGCGCCTACCCGCGCCTGTCGCACCGCTATTACGAGCTCAAGCGCAAGTGGCTGGGGCTCGAGCGGATGCAGGTCTGGGACCGCAACGCGCCGCTGCCGCTCGAAGCGCCGCGCACCATCCCGTGGGACGAGGCGCGCGAGACGGTGACGGCGGCCTATGCAGGGTTCGATCCGCGCATGGCCGAACTGGCAGAGCCGTTCTTCGAGAAGGGCTGGATCGACGCGGGCGTAAAGCCCGGCAAGGCGCCGGGCGCCTTCGCCCACCCCACCGTGACCGACGCACACCCCTACGTGATGCTCAACTACCTCGGCAAGCCGCGCGACGTGATGACCCTCGCCCATGAGCTGGGCCACGGCGTGCATCAGCGGCTCGCCGCGGAACAGGGCGAACTTCTGGCCTCGACTCCGCTGACGCTTGCCGAGACGGCCAGCGTCTTCGGCGAGATGCTGACCTTCCGCCGGATGCTCGACGGGGCGCAGACCGACGCCGAGCGCAAGGTGCTGCTCGCGGGCAAGGTCGAGGACATGATCAACACCTTGGTACGCCAGATCGCGTTCTACGATTTCGAGTGCAAGCTGCACGCCGCGCGCCGCGAGGGCGAGCTTACACCCGACGACATCGGCGCGCTGTGGATGAGCGTGCAGGCAGAGAGCCTCGGGCCGGCCTTCGATTTCATGGACGGATACGAGACGTTCTGGGCCTATATCCCGCATTTCGTGCACTCGCCCTTCTACGTCTATGCCTATGCCTTCGGCGACGGGCTGGTGAACGCGCTCTACGCCGTCTACGAGGAAGATCCCGCCGGGTTCGAGGACAGGTATTTCGAGATGCTGCGCGCAGGCGGCTCGAAACACCACAAGGACCTGCTCGCGCCCTTCGGTCTCGATGCCTCGGACCCGGCGTTCTGGAACAAGGGCCTGTCGATGATCGAGGGTATGATCGACGAGTTGGAGTCGATGGAGGGCTGACATGCATACCCGTCGCGGGGATTGTGAAAGCCGCAGAAACCCCGCACAACGCCGCAATGCTGACGCTTGACAATATCCTTACCGATCGCGGCTCCAAATATGCCGTCTCCGGCGCGCCCTGCGCGTCGGAGGAAGAGGCCAAAACCCTCCTCAAAACCCTGAAGAAACAAAAGAAATTCGCCAAGGCAACGCATAATACATGGGGCCTTCTGCTCGGCTCCGGCCCGGTCAAGAATGACGATGGCGAAAGCGGCGCGGGCAACGTGATCCTGCGCATGCTAGAGCGCGATGAAATCCGCGGCCACCTCGTCATCGTGACCCGCTGGTATGGCGGAAAGCATCTGGGCGGTGACCGGTTCCGCCATGTGCAAACGGCGGTTCGCGCCTATCTCGACGCGGCCAATCTCACTTCAACTGGCTGTCCTTCGACCCGCGCCGATTGATGCCGCCGCGGGGCTGGTTCTGCACCTGAAGATCGGAGGCGCAGTCGATGCACAGCTTGACGCCCGGGATGGCGGTGCGGCGGGCCTCGGGGATCGGCTCGTCGCAATCCGCACAATGGGTCCGGCTCTCGCCCTGCGGCTGCGCCCGGGCCTTGAGCCGCGCCAGCTCATCTGAAATCGAGGCTTCGATCTGTTCACTTACCGCGCCATCGCGCGCCCATCCGCCGGCCATGGCCGTCTCCTTGCTTGCAGTATCCAGTTTAGGCCCGTCCTGCCGTCGGGGTCAAATCGCGCTCAGGGTTCCACATATTTGGCGGCGGGCAGAGGCAGCGCCATGTCGCGCAGGAACGCGCTGTTCACGCCCCCCGCCTGCGCGATGATGCCGTTGAGCATGCGAATCGCGGTGGGCGACGTGACCGGCACGAAATGGTTATAGCCCTCGCCATCCGAGAGTTCGGTGACATCCACGACTTGCACATCGCCGCGCTGCACCTTTTCGGCGGCGTCGATCACCCCGAGGCGCGGCTTGCGCCCGGTGACGAGACCCGAGAGCGTGAGCACCCGGTCCGCCTTGGTGATGAAGATGAGAAACGGCTGCGGAAGCTGCCTGATCGCCGCCGCCTGCCGGTCAAAGACATCGGGGTCGATATCGGGCGACATCAGCACCACGCCGCTGATCCGGCTCAACACCTGCCGGTCGCCGCGCAGGGCGATCTGGCGCAGCGCCTCCATCACCAGTTGCGAGCCCATGGAATGGGCAAGGATAAAGACCTTCTCGCCCGGGCGCGCCGTCAGATCATGCAGCAGCGTTTCCAGATCGTCGCGCGCATAGAGCACGCTGTCGCGGTCGTAGACATAGCCGCGCGGATCACCCGCCGAGGGCCAGGCAAACAGCAGCCCCGGCATCGGCACGTTGAAATCCGACTGGATCTGCGCCAGCCGGTACATCGCCTCGGACAGGGTGTTGTTGTAGCCATGCACGAAGAGCAGCGTCTCGCGCCCCTCTGTGCGCGCGCGCATGTCGCGGATGAGCGTGCGCGGCCCGTCATGCACCTGCGTCCCGGTGACGACGAAATCGGTGGCCGCATCGGGTGGCCCCTCCGGCCATTCGATGCGGCCGGTCTCATGGGTCGGCGGGATCGAGATATCGACGCGGAAATAGCGGATTGTCTCGGGCCGTTCCTGCCCGAAGACCGGTCCGGTCCGGTCGAGATCGCGGCCCGTCGCCACGAAGACCGGCTGGATTCGGGCCTGCGGGTGCGGGGCCGCGCGTTCTGCGGTGACGCGGGGCGCGCAGGCGGCCAGCAACGCCAAGACCACACCGGCAAGCGCGATACGGGCCAACCGATCAAAATAGGTCGTTGCCGTCCGACGCATCGCAATCATCACTCGCCCTCGTCCAAAGACGACACATAGGTGATGTTGCGCCCCGCGCCAAGAGGGTCAGGCCGGGGTCAACATACCCTTTTCCTGCGCGAGGCTGCGCATCCGCTTTTGCAGCTTCTCGAAGGCACGCACCTCGATCTGGCGAATCCGCTCGCGGCTGACATCATATTGCGCGCTGAGATCCTCCAGCGTGATCGTTTCCTCGTTGAGGCGGCGTTGCGTGAGAATGTCGCGCTCGCGCTCGTTGAGGACGTCCATCGCCCGTGCGAGCAGCTCTCGTCGGGCCTGCAATTCATCCTGTTCCTCGTAGGCGCCGGCCTGGTCAGCATCTTCGTCCTCAAGCCAGTCCTGCCATTGCATCGTGCCCTCGCCCTCGGAACCGACGGTGGCGTTGAGCGAGGCGTCTGACCCGGCCATGCGGCGGTTCATCGAGATCACCTCGTCCTCGGTCACACCGAGATCGTGGGCGATCTTCTTGACGGTGTCGGGGCGCAGATCGCCCTCTTCCAGCGCGCCGATACGCGCCTTCGCCTTGCGCAGGTTGAAGAACAGTTTCTTCTGCGCCGAGGTAGTGCCGAGTTTCACCAGGCTCCACGACCGCAGGATGTATTCCTGGATCGAGGCACGGATCCACCACATCGCGTATGTTGCGAGACGAAAGCCCTTTTCCGGGTCAAAGCGCTTGACCGCCTGCATGAGACCGACATTGGCCTCCGAGATCACCTCGGCCTGCGGCAGGCCATAGCCGCGATAGCCCATCGCGATCTTGGCCGCCAGCCGCAGGTGGCTGGTGACCATACGATGCGCGGCCTCGGTGTCCTGTTCCTCGACCCAGCGCTTGGCCAGCATGTATTCCTCTTCCGGCTCAAGCAGCGGGAACTTGCGAATCTCCTGCATATAGCGATTGAGCCCGCCTTCCGGGGTCGGGGCCGGGAGATTTGCGTAATTGCCCATGCGGGTGTCCCTCCTCATGTATAAGGTGTTAACATTGATCTAGGCTATCGGCCCGCGAGATCAAGTCGATACACACATCATCTTAACGGATCAGCCGGGGTTTTCCGGCGAAATCCGCCGATCATGTCGCCAGATCACGTCATTCTGTCCCGCTGTCACCCGTTCCGCGCAGGGTAGCGAGGAGCGCCGCCATATCGCCGGGCAGCGGCGAAGAGAAGCGCAAGGCCGCACCGCTGAGGGGGTGGAGAAAGCCAAGGCTAGCCGCGTGCAGGGCCTGCCGGGAGAAGTGGCGCGCCGCCTCGGCGGCGCCCTCGGGCAGGGCGCGCACGGAAAGGCGACGCGCGCCGCCATAGACCGGATCGCCGATCAACCCGAGGCCGACATGGGCCATGTGCACGCGGATCTGGTGTGTACGCCCGGTCTCCAGCCGGCATTCCACCAGTGACGCCGCCGGTGGCCGGCCGAACGACTCGCGCAGCCGCACGCGCGTGACCGCATGGCGCCCGCCGCTGGTCACCACCGCCTGCCGCTGCCGGTCAGTGCGATGGCGGGCAAGCTGGGTGCGGATGACAAGCGTGCCATCGGCCTCGAATCGCACGCCTGCCAACCCCGCGAGACGCGGGTCACCCGGACCCGGGACACCGTGAACCATGGCGAGATAGGCGCGCTCGACCGAGTGGGCGGCAAACTGCGCGGCAAGCCCCTGATGGGCGGCGTCGGTCTTGGCCACAACCAGAAGACCGCTGGTGTCCTTGTCGATGCGGTGCACGATGCCCGGGCGACGGGCGCCGCCGACCCCCGAGAGCCGGTCGCCGCAATGGTGCAGGAGCGCGTTGACCAGCGTGCCCGATGGCGTGCCAGGGGCCGGGTGGACGACAAGCCCCGCAGGCTTGTCGATCACGATGAGGTCGTCATCCTCGAACGCGATGTCGAGCGCGATCGCCTCTGCCTCCATGTGACTCTCGCGCGGCTCGGGCAAGGCGATGTCGATGCGGTCACCTTCGGCCACGCGCGCCTTGGCGTCGTGGACCACGTCACCGTTGACGCGCACCGCGCCCTCTTCGATCAGCCGCATGAGCCGCGTGCGCGAAAGCGCCGCCGCCTCTGGCACATCGCGCGCCAGCGCCTTATCAAGGCGGGGGGGCGGTGCCGCCCCGATGACAAAGCCGAGCAGGTCCTGCGCCATGTCCGAAAGCCCTCAGCCGGTAAGCCCGGCCACGCTGAAATTCCTCGCGCGGCTGGTCACGGTTCTGACCGCCACGATGATCCTCGGGCTTCTAGTGATCGTCGGGCTGCTTGTCACCCGCTTCTGGTCCGAACCCGAACGGCCCGCCCTGCCCCCGCTGCCCGAGGCCATCACCCTGCCCGAGGGCGCGCGCACCACCGCCTTCACGCAAGGTGAGGACTGGTACGCGGTGGTGACCGATGACGGGCGCATCCTGATTTATGATCGAGAGAACGGCGCGCTGCGGCAGGAAGTGGATATCCGCGACTAGGGTCTTCTTGTCACATTCCGGCAACAGCGCCAGGTAAAGGCACGGGGGATTGGCCTGCCGCGCTTTGCAGATCGCCCACCTTTCGTAGGGTTGCAAGACCTGTTCATCGTTCCGGGAAAGCCAACTTGGTTTCTCATGAAAACGGGGGCTTCACCCCTGTCTCGTGTCTGTGCCAAGCGGGTCAGTGCCGGGATGCATCTGCGGGTCCGGAGGAACAAGCGGCTTGAAAGGTGTGGACGCATGGCGCGGCTGAGCGGCATTTTCATCCTGTGCGGCGTGTGGGCGGCGCTCTATGCGGCATCGTTCCTCGTGCCTTACCACACCGGGCCCACGGGCGACGGCTTCACCCGCGGGCTCAATCGCCTGACCATGTTCTTTCAGTACCAGGTTGCCGCGGGCGCGGTCGCGGTCGTGGTGTGGTGGATGGGCAGCAAGCTCACCATACGCTGGCAGCGATGGCTCGCACGGATGCCTGCACTGCTTGCGTTGACGCTGTTCGTCCTCACCGTGGGCGTCATCGTGTTCGCCAACATGAACAAGCCCGGGCCCACCGAATACGTGCCCGACCCCGACCGCCCGGTGAGCGCCCCGGCACAGCCGGTGCCCCAAACCGATGATTAACCGCAGCGCGGCGCTGCTTGTCACCCTGTTGCCGCTCACCGCCGCCCCGCAGGACTGCTCCGAAACCAGATCGCGGACGGCCGCGATCTTCAAGAGTGTGGCCCTGCGGGGCGATGCGCGCGTAGACCTGCCAGTGGACGAAACGGGATGGCACCTTACGTCAGAGCCGCACGCTCATGGCTGGCATATGCGGCTCCGGGATGGCCCCGACTCGGGCCGCGCGCACAATGGCGTGTGTAGCAGGTCTATCGGCTGTTGACGGGAGAATGACCGCGGTGGTACCGCCTCCCTGGCTTGAACAGGGGACCTCTGGATCCACAATCCAGCGCTCTAACCAACTGAGCTAAGGCGGCACTGACGGGGGATTTACCTTTGCCGCCTGCCGATTGCAAGCCTAACGGAAAGCGATTTCCCAGCTTTGTTCGACAAGGTCGCGGCCAAAAGAGCGCACCGGTTTCGAGGCGGTGAGCCGCCACCCGTTGCGGGCGTAGAGCGCACAGGCGGCGCGGTGGCTCTCATGCGTCCAGAGCGCCATGCCGCGATACCCGCGCGCGCGGGCAAAGCCGGTGCAGGTATCCAGAAGCCGCTGCCCGAGCCCCTGCCCGCGGGCCTCGGTCACCAAGAGGAACAGCCGCAGCTTGGCGATTCCCTCGGACTGGCGCACGCAGAAGATCGAGCCGAGCCGCCGATCCCCGACATGAGCGATCCAGCCCGCCTCGCAGCTCGGGTCGTGATCGGCGATAAACGCGTCGAGAATCTCCGCGACCAGCACGCCGAACGTCTCGTCAAAACCCTCGTCGCGCGCATAGAGCGTGGCATGACGCTCGACCAGCCAGGGCGCGTCGTCGGGGCGGAAGGGGCGGATCGCGGCCTCGGTCATGGTCGCCATCAAAGCGCGCGCAGGCTTGCCAATCAAGCGCGAACAGCGTAGCAGATCGCGAGTTTCAGGAGGCGGTCATGGGCATCAACGACGAACGCGAGATCGAGGCCAATCTCCAGATCGGGCCAACGGATAGCGGCATGGTGCGCCTGTTCATCGAGTCGCAGGGCATCGAGGTTCCGATGGATTTTGACCCCGACGAGGCCGAGGAAATCGCCGAGGAAATCCGTGCCGCGGCAGCCGCCGCCCGGGTACGCGGATCATAGCGGCGGGTCGGTGAGCCGGTGCAGGCGGCGCGCGGCGTCACGGGCGATGCGACGGATGAGTGCGGCGCGCCGCGCGGCCGCAAGCCGGGTCTCGGGGGCCATGCGGATGATATCGGCATCGTAGCCGTCGGCGATGATGAGGCCGGTATCGTCGGGCAGCAGATCCGTGGGAAACCCCGCGTCCACCGCCCAGAAATAACGGTCACACCAGTCCAGATAGCCTGTCCACTTGGCGTCCGAGGCGAAATCGGCACGGCCGGATTTGCACTCGATCACCCAGATATCGCCCTTCGGGCCCAGCGCCATGACGTCCACGCGCTTGCCGCGCTCGGGCACGAATTCCGTCAGGACGGCGAAATCATGGCTGGCCAAGTGGCGACAGACGCCACGAGCGAGCGCCTGTCCGGGACGCAGGGACGGATCATGCGGGAATGCCATATCGACATTTTGAACAAATGAGGAACGCACGCAACCCCTTGCCGCGGGGCGTACAAGCGCTTAGCTGTGGGGTGTGGCGGGTGCTGCCCTTCTCGTGAACGGTTGCATTCCGGTGGCCTTAAGCAATTCCGAGGGAGCTGGCTCTGTCCGGATCGTGGTCCGGTTACCCGGCGCCCACCTGTATACACAGGTCCTCGGGAATGAGAGAACCACACGGCTGCGTGCGGGCCCGTCACACCTCTCTCCTTTTCCCGATTCGCAGGCGTGAAACCCAATAAACGCGAAAAGGCCCCCGTGGGGGCCTTTGGTCAGTGCTCCGGCTGGCGCGGCTCAACCCCTTGGTCGAAACGTCCGGCGCGTATCATCGACGCGGGCGGGGATCGTGGCATAGTCGCGGCGCATGACATGCTGCCGCAGCCCGCCGTGGTGATCGTCGTCATCGTCATCCTTCATTCGCATCACCGCGATGGCGAATTGCACCCCGGCAAAGACGATGCCATTTGCCAGCCAGAGGATCAGGACCGCAAGCGGCCCGTCGCTGCTATGGGTGACAAGGTGCCACAGGTTGGCGATATCGAACCACAACAGGAGCGCGACGAACACGCCCGCGATGCCGAAGCCGATGGCGACCTGCGTGATGTAGAGCTTGATGAGCTTGGGCATGGTCGACCTCCGTTTCTGCTACAACAAAGCTACGCCCTTGCCATAAGATTACAAGGGCCGATCCGGACCTGTCCGGGCCCCGTGCGGTATATCGCCGGCCCAGCCCTGTGAAAATGCGCGGTTTCGCGGTCGACAGCACCGGCCCCGGGCGGATTCGTCGCAGCACGAGTCAGCGGAATTTCAGCGGCAATAGGGTCCACCACGATGCCGAGCCGTGTCGAAATGAAAGTGGTCTTGGTGGAACTGGTCAGATTCCGGACCCAGCACCGTGCCGAAGGGGCCGCAGGCCTGCCGATGGACGCGACGCAGCACCCGGCCCTTTCGCCCCTGTCCCCAATCGTCGCGCACCGAAATCTCGGAGCCGTCACGCAATTGCAGCGCGGCAATGTCAATGGCACGGCCCTTGCCATGCTCGGAAATCTGTGCACCGCTTTGGCTATTGCGGGTCCGGCAGGCATAATGCGCCGCAACGCGCAGACCGGTGAGGCCCCCGCCCATGCGACCAACCGCGGGCCTGGCGCTCTGATCGACCCATGCCCCGAGCGTCCGCGCGGTACGACAATCGAGCGCGGCAGACTGGCTCAGGCGCACACCATGCACTGATTCGAGTCGCACGGCACGCTTCACCCCGCAGCCCGCGATCCGACCGGGCAGGGCGCCCGAGACCGTGCCCACCAGCCCCGGATCGCCACAAAGCCCGCCGCGTCGCGTCACCGCTTCATCCCCGCGCCCGCACCCCGTCGCCAGCACGCTCAGGCACAATACGGCGAGGAAGACCGCGCGGCTCATACCTTCTTCCCCCGTCCAAAATCAGGCGCGTCAACGTCCTGCCCCGCTTCGATGATGCCGCGGCGGATAGCGCGGGTGCGGGTGAAATAAGCGTGCAGGTGATCGCCATCACCGGTGCGGATGGCGCGCTGAAGCGCAAACAGCTCCTCGGTGAAACGCCCGAGGATTTCCAGCGTCGCCTCGCGATTGTTGAGAAACACGTCGCGCCACATCGTCGGGTCAGACGCCGCGATGCGGGTGAAATCGCGGAAACCGGCGGCGGAATACTTGATGACCTCGCTGTCGGTGACGCGGCGCAGGTCGTCGGCCACGCCCACCATAGTGTAGGCGATGAGATGCGGCGCATGGGAGGTAACGGCTAGGACGAGATCGTGATGCTCGGCATCCATCTCGTCGGTATTCGACCCGAGGGCCTGCCAGAACCGCTCCAGCCGCTCCACCGCCGCGCGGTCACTGCCCGGCTGCGGTACGATCAGGCACCAGCGGTTGTCGAACAACTCGGCAAAGCCCGAGCGCGGGCCGGAATGCTCGGTGCCCGCCAAGGGGTGGGCGGGGACGAAGTGCACCCCTTCGGGCAGGTGCGGCGCGACCGCCTCGATCACCGCTTTCTTGACCGACCCCACGTCGCTCAGCGTCGCGCCGGGCTTGAGCACCGGGGCGATCTCCTCGGCCACGGCCCCCATAGCCCCCACCGGGATGCAGAGCACCACCAGGTCGGCCCCGTCGGCAGCCTCGGCGGCGGTCTCGCAGACCCGGTCGCACAGGCCGATCTCGCGCGCGATGGCGCGGGTCTCGCGGCTGCGTGCATGGCCTGTCACCTCCCGCGCGAGCCCGCCGCGACGGATGGCATGAAACATCGACGAGGCGATGAGCCCCAGCCCGATGAGCGCCACGCGATCGTAGATCACGCTCATCGCGTGCCTGCCCGGAACTGCCCAACGGCATGGGCCACACGGCGGCAGGCGGCCTCGTCGCCCACGGTGATGCGCAACCCTTGGGGAAAACCGTAGCCGCCCACCCGGCGCACAATGATCCCATCGGCGCGCAACGCGGCATCACAGGCCGCCGCCTCGTCCTCTGACGCGAACCGCGCCAGCACGAAATTGGCGTGGCTCTCGTCCACCGTCACGCCGCTCTCGCGCAGCGCCTCGGTCAACCATGCGCGATTGCGCATCGTGTCAGTGACCACGCGTGTCAGCCACTCCCGATCCCGCACCGCCGCCTCGGCGGTGACGAGTTGCGTGGGCGAGAGGTTGAAGGGCTGGCGAATACGGTTCAGCACCTCGATCATCGCGGTTTGCGCATAGCCCCAGCCGATCCGCAGCCCGCCCAGGCCATAAGCCTTTGAAAAGGTGCGCGTCATGATGACATTGTCGCGCGCCTCGACCAGCGCGACACCGCCGTCATAGCCTGCGGCAAACTCGGTATAGGCGCCGTCCAGCACCAGAATAGCGCCTTCGGGTATACCGTCCGCCAACCGCACCAACTCTGCCTCGGGCAGGATGGTGCCGGTCGGATTGCCGGGATTTGCGATAAAGACGATCCGCGTCCGCGCCGTGCAGGCATTCAGGATCGCGTCCACATCCACCACGCGCTCCCGCTCGGCCACACAGACCGGCGTGGCGCCAACTGCATGCGCCAGAATGGGATACATGGCAAAGCCGTGCTCGGTGTGGATCACCTCGTCGCCCGCTCCGGCATAGGCCTGCGCCACGAATTGCAACACCTCATCCGAACCCACGCCACAGATCACCCGCTCGGGGTCCAGACCGTGCACCTCGGCAATCGCGGCGCGCAACTCGGCATGGTCGGTGCCGGGATAGCGGTGCAGCGTCGCGGCAGAGCGCGCAAAGGCCATCTTGGCCTTGTCCGACGGGCCATAAGGGCTCTCATTGGCCGAGAGTTTCAATATCTCGGATTTGCCCTCGATCACGGCCTCGCCACTCTTGTAGAGCGCGATTTCCATGATGCCCGGCTGCGGCGTGATCCTGGTCATTTCATCCCTCGTGTCTCGCAGGTGGTTCTAGCTTTGGTGCCCCGGCTTGACCAGCAACAAAAGAAAAAGGCCGCGGCGGTTCCTCGTCGCGGCCTCTTCGCATCTGGTCAGAACGCTTAGTTCTGCGCGTAGTATTCGATGACGAGGTTGGGCTCCATCATCACCGGGTAGGGCACATCGCCCAGCGCCGGCGTGCGCACAAAGGTCGCGGTCATCTTGGAATGGTCGGCCTCGATGTAATCGGGCACGTCACGCTCAGCCAGTTGCACGGCCTCGAGCACGGAGACAAGCTGCTTGGATTTCTCGCGCACCTCGATCACGTCGCCTTCCTTCACGCGGTAGGAGGGGATGTTGACGCGCTTGCCGTTCACCAGCACATGGCCGTGATTGACGAATTGCCGCGCGGCAAAGACGGTGGGCACGAACTTGGCGCGGTAGACCACCGCGTCGAGACGGCGCTCCAGCAGGCCGATCAAGAGCTCGCCGGTATCGCCCCGGACACGCTCTGCCTCGGCATAGATGCGGCGGAACTGCTTCTCGGTGAGATCGCCGTAATAGCCCTTGAGCTTCTGCTTGGCGCGCAGTTGCAGGCCGAAGTCGGAGATCTTCTGCTTGCGGCGCTGACCGTGCTGACCGGGGCCGTATTCGCGGCGGTTGACCGGCGACTTGGGGCGGCCCCAGATGTTCTCGCCCATGCGGCGGTCGATTTTGTACTTGGCAGACGTGCGTTTGGTCACGGCTGATCTCCTTCTTTTAATGTCGAAGGGCGTTGTCCTCTGGATTGCTCCCGACAGGCATCCCCTTGCGAGGGCCACCAACACCAATGAAGCCGCGCTTATATACCCCGCGCGCGCGCTGTCAAGGAACGTCTGAAAAACCTGCGACTTTCTGCCTAATCTGATAGGTTTGGGGCGTCCGCCAGAGGAGTCCTGCCGATGCCGAAACAGCCCGCCTTTCCCAGCCTGCGTGATGCGATGAAGAAGAAGG
>NZ_PVWS01000014.1:0-90196 GCF_004126395.1 Roseovarius sp. A46
AGAAAAATGAGCCTTCGACCCGGCTGCGGCTCATTTTTCTGAGGGTACGATCATAACACGATTCTTTCACGCTGAAGCAGGTCCGACTGGAAGTCGGAGGGTTTGCTCCAGGGCGTGGATACTCAAGACTCAGCACACATTTTAATAGAAACTTGAAAGTCACTCTTCAGGGTATAAGGAGTCCATTGGTCCGGGGCGGCAGCCATTCGCCAAACTTCTGGGAAAGTGTCAGTTAGCGTCCCTCCAGGTCATCGTTCGCCATGATGGCGCATTATCCCATATTATGACTCACACGCGCCCAGCCATCGCTCGGGCAGTGCCAGCCAGGGCCGACGCGGGGCGTGCCGGCGATCCAGCGGGTGCGGCAGCTCATCCGCCATTACGGGACGCAAATCGCCAGCCCGGTCACGTCTGAGCAGCGTCGCCTCGACCACCCGGGGGATTGCCTCACCATCGATTACGACACTGCCCGCTACGTTATTGGCATGAAGGTGGACCGTTACAAAATCGTCGCGGAGCTTGTCGATCGCGGCCATGGCCTTGTTCTGGAACCGCGGCTTGGTCAATACCGACGGCAAGTGATGCCACTCGATCACGATCATTCGGAAACGCCGGAGCAGATCCCGCGAGGCGGAAGCTAGGGTCGCGTATTCCGCCCCCTCGATATCCATCTGCAACAACAGGTCCGCTGTAGGTTCCGGGTCGGTCCCACTCACCCATGTTTCCAACGTCATCGTGTCGCCTTCGTTCCGGTCGCCGAGGAACTTCGGCATAAATTCAGCCCCGGGGATATCCATCGGCGGCTTTTCGACCGATGCATCGGCCATGAAAGAGCGGATGCCTCGCTTCGCCAAGTCCAACTCGAAAGAGGCTCGTTCTGACACGCCTGGCGAATAGCACGCTACGATCCCGTGCAGATCGTCAGGCAAAAGGTAGCCGCCATCCCCGAAATCACCTATCCGGATCAACGGTGCTCCCCCAGCCTGCGGCCGTAAAAAGCCATCGATGATGGCTGCCTGCTCAGGCGCATAAACCGTACGTTCAGTGGATCCGATTGCAGGCATCAAATGTTAACCTCTCTGTCTCTCGCCATTGTCGCTAAATAGGCGCGAGAATCAATTCATGGACTTCGAGTGTGCCTCGGGCTATGTGTTCAGTCCCGGCATCTGTTGGATCGGGTCGAGGATGAAACGATCCGGCTCTGAAATCCAGACCTTGCAGATGTATTCGTATGGCGTGAGGCCACCGAGGGTCTTGAGGCGCCGGGCGGAATTGTAGGCTGCCATGAAGTCTGTGAGATGTGCGCGGAGCTGATCGTGGCTGTCGTAGTGGAAGCGCTTGACGTTCAGCGGGAAAACGATCCCCCGGATCGTTTTCTGCTCCGCCTCACCTTCCTTGATCGTCCGATTCATCCTCTCGACCTGGCCGTCCCTCGGGANAGGTGCAGACCGCCCAGGGCAAGCTCTATCTCTTCGTCGGCATTGACCGAACAAGCAAGTTCGCGGTGACCCAACTCGTCGAGAAGGCCGACAGGCGCACCGCATGGGAGTTCTTGCAGCACATGCTCGAGGCCGTGCCCTACCAGGTCCACACGATCCTGACCGACAACGGCATCCAGTTCGCCGAGCAGCCGCGCAACAGGAATACAGCCTATTCACGGCCGATGCGCTTCGACATGATCTGCGAGGCGAACAGGATCGAACACCGGTTAACCAAACCCAACCACCCGTGGAGTTCCGAGGATCAGAAAACAGTCCGGGGGACTGTTTTCCCGAGGGACGGCCAGGTCGAGAGGATGAATCGGACGATCAAGGAAGGTGAGGCGGAGCAGAAAACGATCCGGGGGATCGTTTTCCCGCTGAACGTCAAGCGCTTCCACTACGACAGCCACGATCAACTGCGCACACACCTCACAGACTTCATGGCAGCCTACAATTTCGCCCGGCGCCTCAAGACCCTCGGTGGCCTCACGCCATACGAATACATCTGCAAGGTCTGGATTTCAGAGCCGGATCGTTTCATCCTCGACCCGATCCAACAGATGCCGGGACTTAACACCTAATGGAGTGCTAATCGCCCCCGGTGATTTCGCGCGCATTTGAGACAAATCCGGTCATGCCCGGCGTTCGACCTTGTGGGACAGGATGCCCGCGATGGTCGTCTTGCGGCCCTGGGGGTCGTAGGTCTCCATCGTGCCGCGCAGGCGGCGATAGGCCGAGAGCCGCCCCGCCGCGAGGCGAATGCCCTGAAGCGTGCCGTCGAGCAGAACCTGGTTGCGCCGCGCCGTATCGCCGAGGTGCCGCAGGGCCTCAAGCGCCCCGGGGTCAAGGCGCCCGAGCTCTTCTACAAGCGCCTCCTTTTCCCGGGCCAGCGCGGCCACCGCGTGCAAATCGCCCGACAAGAGCGCTGCGCGTTCGCGTGCGAGCAACGAATCGAGCCGGGTGTGAAGGTCGTCGGGATCAGGCGCTGTCATGGGCCGTCTCCTTCATGGCTGCTTCGATCATGTCAGCAAGGCCGATCCCGCCCTTGTTCACGATCTCGCGGGCGACAGCCTCGCGGTGAAACGATGCGAACTGGCTCTCGCCCGTGCTTCCGCTGAAGTTGTTCTTTTGCTCGCCAAGGCCGGTCGCCTTGAGCATTTCCGCCAGAAAGCTGGCCTCGAGCGCCTCGGCGGCGTCGCGTCGCGCTGTGTCCGGGCCGGGCGGGGTGGTGTCCATGTGGGGGGTCGAAAACGATGGAGCAGAGAGCATGGCATTACCTCGAATTGTTGGAATTTCACCCCATCAAACCGCAAAGCCGTAAAGAACCGGTAACCGAATTCTGCGAGGTTCCAATGCGGAACGGATATCGGACGGGGTAAAGGCGCATGATGACTTTCACAGGGTTCAGCGGTGGATCGTCCGGGCCGGTACCGGCGACGGCCGGCGTCGTGGCGCGGCCCGGTGCCGCAACGGCTCCTCCCGGTGCGGGTCGTGCCTTTGCTGCGGTCATGGGCGCGGGTGGGGCCGACGGATCGGACGCGCCGGATGCGCCCGTGCCCGACATGGCGACCGGGGATGACGTGCCCTTTGCCGTGGCGGGCGCCGCCGCGCCGGGGCCCGCCACGTCGGGGGTGAGGCGCGTGACTGCCGCAGTGCCGGGTAACAGTCAGGGTGCGGATGGGGCCGATGACGCGGAGACCGCGATCGTGGCTGCCCCCGGCGATAGCGACGCGATGCGGTCATTCGGGGTGATGCCACAGGTTGACGCGGTGCAGCGGGTCGGGACCGTGCCGCCGCATGACGCAACGTCGGCGGACGCCACGGCGCGCCACATCGCGACGCCAACGCCTGCATCGCACCACGCGCAGGCGCCCCCGTCCACCACTACCGCCACGCAGGCACCAGCCCGTTTGCCCGAACAGGGCGGGGCGGGCGCGGGCTCAGGTGAACGACCGCAGGACAGTGGCCCCGTCGCCCGGCCTGGGCAAGCGGGGGCACCGGACGCGCGATCCGTTGCAACAGCTTCTCCGCGCGTCACGGCCGTTCCTGATGGGCGTGCTGCACCGATGGAGGCCGGTGGCACCGCGCCCGGCGCGCCCGAAACGCCGGACACACCCGATGCATCCGTCACGTCCGCGCGGCCCCGGCCGCCCCTCGCTGCCGACGCGCCCGATGCGTCGCGACCGGCCCTCGTCGCTACGCCAAACCGGGGGGCCGCTGCGCAGGCTGCGGTTGCCGTTACGGCACAGGCCCGGGCCATACTGCCGCAGTCCCCGGCCCGCATACCGGGATCGGGCGAAGAGGGTGTCGGGTCCACGACGCGCGCCACGAAGGCCGGGTACGCTGCCCTGCCGGGGCGGGGCGGGGCGCAAGAGGCACGGCAGATCGCGGTGTCCGCTCCGCGTGTCCCGGCCGTTTCCGACGGGGGAGGCCAGTCACAACATGCAGGAGGTGATGGTCCTGATTTCCCCGCCCAGCCGCGGAAGTCGCTGGCCGCGCCACCGGCACCGGCTGGGCGCGCGTCCCCCGCGCCCGCCGCATCTGTGCCGCAGGCTGCTGTCGCGGTGCAGCCCGGGGCCGCGACGCCGCATCCCGAGGCACCACCACTTTCCCCATTCGCCCCCGCGCCGAACCTGACCATCCCTGCCGAGGGCAAGAGGTGGGCACCAATCGCCGCATCCTCTGTCCCGATAGGGCGCTTTGACGCGCCACGCGTTGTCGGACCGCGCGCTGCGCCCGTATTTCCGGCGCTCACCGTGGTCTCGCCGCCGCCTAGTGCACCGTTGCAGGCCGATGCCTCCACGGGCTTCGCCGCCGCGATGCGGCTCGCGGCGGACCTTACGGGCCGCGCCGATCCGGGCTTCGCCACGCCTGAGCAAGATGTCCCTGCGCTGCAGGCCCCCTCTCTTTCGCCGCCAGCGCCACAGGGTGCTGCGGCGCAAGATATCCCCCGGCAGATCGCGCTCCGGGTCGCCCATGCGGCGGCGGGTGCGGTCGGCGCCGGGCGCGGCACGATCGAGCTCAGCCTCAGCCCCGAGGAGCTTGGCCGCGTGCGCCTGCGCCTGCATCCCTCCGAGGGCGGACTCAGCGTGACGATCACCGCCGACCGTCCCGAGACGCTCGATCTCATGCGCCGCAACATCGACCTGCTGGCACGCGAATTCCTCGAGATCGGATATGAGGGCGCGCAGTTCGATTTTGCACAGGGCGGGCCGGGCGCAGATGCCGATCCCGGTGCGCCCGACCTTGCGCCCGCTCCCGCGCTTGCAGCCCCGCCGCCCGACACCGCGCGGCCCTCGCAAGCGGCGCTGCTCATGCTGGGAGACCGGCTCGATATCAGGCTCTAGAAAGGACAGATCATGGAACCTTTGACAGGCATCGCCCCCGCTCCCGCCGCGCCCGTGGCGCCTTCCACCGCGGACGGGGCCGAGACCGGAGGCAACAACGCGCTCAGTTCGGATTTCGAGACGTTCCTGCGGATGCTGACCACGCAATTGCAGAACCAGGATCCCCTCAACCCCGTCGATTCTGCCGATTTCGCGGTGCAGCTCGCTACCTTCTCCTCGGTCGAGCAACAAGTGAAGACGAACGAGTTGCTGACCGGTCTCGGCTCGCAGTTGGCGACGCTTGGTATGGCGCAATTCCCGGGCTGGATCGGGCTCGAGGCCGAGGTGCGCGCGGCGGTTCAGTTCACCGGCGATCCGGTGGAGGTCGAGGTGGCCGTCGATCCGAGCGCCGACACCGCCGAACTGGTCGTCACCAATGCGCAAGGGGCCGTGGTGGCACGGTCCGCGCTGCCCGCCAAGAGCGGCCCGTTACTGTGGGAAGCGCGCGATCGGCAAGGTCAGCCGCTGCCGGAGGGCAGCTATACGCTCTCGGTGCTGTCGCTCATCGCGGGCGAGACGGTCGCAAGCCACGACGTGCATATGCGCAGCCGCGTTGCGGAGGCGCGGCTCGACGACGGCGAGGTGCGGCTCGTGCTGGATAACGGGCAGAGCGTTATCCCCGATGAGGTGATCGGCCTGCGTCCGCCGCCCGCTTGATCCGCGCACCGCGCGACCGCACCCGGAGCCCTAGAACAGCGCCATCCCCAGCAGCGCGGCTCCTGCGCCCAGCGCGATGCCCGCCGCGCCCCACAAAAGCCGTCCCGGCCAACGGCGCGGTGGCGTGGTTGTCTCCGGGGCTGCCTGCCTGATCAGTGCCGCCTCGACGAGGCCGGGCAGGCGCGGGCCGTAGCGCGACAGCACCATGGCTGTGCGCCCCAGGTCGCGCAGAGCCGCACGCGGGCCCATCTCGCCGCGGATGTAATCCTCCACCACGGGCCGCGCGACCTGCCAGATGTTGATCTGCGGATCGAGCGAGCGTGCCACGCCTTCGACCACCACCATCGTGCGTTGCAACAGGATCAGCTCGGTGCGTGTCTCCATGCCGAACCGCTCGGTCACTTCGAAGAGATAGCTCAGCAGGCTGCCCATCGAGATGCGGCTCGCGTCCATGCCGAAGATCGGCTCGCCCACCGCGCGCAACGCGCGGGCAAAGGCGTCCACGTCCTGATCGCGCGGCACGTAACCGGCCTCGAAATGCACCTCGGCCACCCGGCGGTAATCGCGCTTGATGAAGCCGTAGAGTATCTCGGCATAGACGCGGCGGGTATATTCGTCGATATGGCCCATGATCCCGAAATCATAGGCGAGGATATCGCCATTCGCGGCCACCTTGAGGTTGCCCTGGTGCATATCGGCATGAAAATACCCGTCACGCAGCGCATGGCTGAGAAAAAGCTGCAGCACCCGCGCCGCCAGCGCCACCCGGTCGTGCCCAGCCGCGTCGAGCGCGGCATTGTCGCCCAACGGCACACCATCGGCCCATTCCATCGTCATCACCCGGCGCGAGGACAGGTGCCAGCGCACGTCAGGCAGCCGAAACCCCTCGTCCGCGCCGGTATTGGCCGCGAATTCCGAGGCCGAGGCCGCCTCAAGCCGCAGGTCAAGTTCGGCCGTCACAACGCCGTCGAAATGCGCGATCACATCCGTAGGCCGCAGCCGCCGCGCGCCCGGGGCCAGCACCTCGACCATGCGGGCGGCGAAATAGAAGGCGTCGATGTCGCGGCGAAACGCCCGCTCGATCCCCGGGCGCAGCACCTTGATGGCCACGGTCTCGCCGTCTTCGCGCAGCCGCGCCTTGTGCACCTGGGCGATCGAGGCCGCGGCCACCGGCGGGCTGAAATCGTCGAACATCTCGTCTACCGGACGGCCCAGCTCGGCGGCGATACTGGCCTTGGCGGTGTCGAGGGAAAAGGGCGGCAGCTTGTCCTGCAGCACGCGTAGCTGCGCCGCCAGTTCCTCGCCCACGAGATCGGGTCGCGTGCTGAGGATTTGGCCGAACTTGATATAGGCGGGCCCCAGCGCCGTGAGCGCGCGCACCGCAGGCGGCATCGTGGCGTCGCCCGGGTAGCCCAGCCACTGAAACGGCCAGGCGAGCGTGCGCATCGTCGCACGCACCAGCGGCGGTGCCTCGAACGCCTCCATGATGAGGCCCATCGCGCCGGTGCGCTCGAGCGTTGCGCCGGTGCGGATGAGCCGCAGGATATTGTGCGGCCCCCTCAAATCTTCCAGCCCGAATGCAGGCAGGCGATACCCATGCTCAGATTACGGTACTTCGCGTTGGCAAAGCCCGCGTCGCGCACCATGCCGAGGAATGTTTCCTGGTCGGGAAAGCGGCGGATCGATTCCACCAGGTATTGATAGCTGTCGCGATCATTCGCGATCGCCTGCCCCAGCCGCGGGATGATGTTGAAGGAATAGAGGTCATAGACCTTTTGCATCAGCTCGTTGGGGATCTGGCTGAATTCCAGCACCATGAGCCGCCCGCCGGGGCGCAGCACGCGAAACGCCTCGGCAAGCGCGTCCTCGGGGCGGGTCACGTTGCGGATGCCGAAGCTGATCGTGTAGACGTCGAAACTGTTGTCGTCGAAGGGCAGCGCCATCGCGTCGCCCAGCACCCAGTCGAGGCTCTGGGCCAGCGCTTCCGCCTCGGCGCGCCTGCGCCCTTCCACCAGCATCTCTTCGGTCAGGTCGAGCACGGTGGCATGGCCGTGCCCCGCGCGCTTGAGAAACCGGAACGAAATGTCGCCGGTGCCCCCCGCCACGTCCAGCAGCCGCTGACCTGGCCGCGGCGCGAGCCAGTCCATCATGGCGTCCTTCCAGACCCGGTGAATCCCGAAGGACATGGCGTCGTTCATCACGTCGTATTTCGACGCCACCGAGCCAAAGACCCCGCGCACGCGCCCCGCCTTCTCCGATTCGGGCACCTCCTGGTATCCGAAATGCGTGGTTTTCTCGCTCATCGCCTGCCCCGGCTCTTGCCGTTCCTGTCACTCGCCCTTCTTATAGGGCGCTCACCGGGGGTGACAATGCGCCCCTTTCACGCGCCGAGGTGCCCGATGCCCGAACTGCCCGAGGTCGAAACCGTTCGACGCGGCCTTGCGCCCGTGATGGAAGGAGACGTGATCGCGCGTGCGCGCGTCAACCGCCCCGACCTGCGCTGGCCGTTTCCGCCGGACATGGCCGCGCGTCTCACCGGCGCCCGCGTGCTGGCGCTGCGGCGGCGGTCGAAATACCTGCTGGCCGATCTCTCCACGGGCGAGACGCTGCTCGTGCACCTTGGCATGTCGGGGCGGATGCTCGTTTCGGGCGACCCGCTGGGCCGCTTCGTGCATGACCATCCTGCCCCGGAGAAGCACGACCATGTCGTGCTCGACATGGAGAACCGGGCGCGTATCACCTTCAATGACCCGCGCCGCTTTGGCGCGATGGACCTGATGGCGACCGAGGTTGCCGAGGCGCACCCGCTACTGGCGCGGCTGGGGCCCGAACCCCTGGGCAATGCCTTTCACGAGACGCATCTCGCCACTGCGCTCGCCGGGCGCCGCACGCCCGTCAAGGCGGCGCTGCTCGATCAGCGAATCGTCGCGGGGCTGGGCAATATCTACGCCTGCGAGGCGCTTTTTCGCGCCCGCATCTCGCCACGGCGACTGGCAGGCAACCTCGGGCCCCGCCGCATCGCCCGGCTTGTCCCCGCGATCCGCGACGTGCTCCGCGACGCCATCGCGGCGGGGGGCTCGTCGCTGCGCGACTACCGGCAGGCCGATGGCGAACTGGGTTATTTTCAGCACGCCTTTGACGTCTACGGGCGCGAGGGTGCGCCCTGTCACGGCCCCGGCTGCGACGCGCAAATCGCCCGCATCGTGCAATCCGCACGGTCCAGCTTCTACTGCCCGCGCTGCCAAAGATAGGTTGATCGGGCGCGCCAGAATGGTAATGACTCGGTTTGACCAGACCAGTCGACCCTTCCGAAACCACCGAAAGCAGACTTCATGGCCTATGAGACGATCATCGTCGAAGTGGAAGACCACGTCGCCCTCATCAAGCTGAACCGCCCCGACGCGCTCAACGCACTCAACGATCAGCTCATGTCGGAACTGGCTCGCGCGCTCACCGAGGCACAGACCAACGACAAGGTGCGCTGCATCGTGCTCACCGGCTCGGAAAAGGCGTTTGCCGCCGGGGCCGACATCAAGATGATGAGCGGCAAGGGCTTCGTGGACGTGTTTACCGAGGATCTCTTCACCGCCGACAGCGACGCCATCATGCGCATCCGCAAGCCGATCATCGCCGCGGTGTCAGGCTATGCGCTGGGCGGTGGCTGCGAACTGGCGATGATGTGCGATTTCATCATCTGCTCGGACACCGCGAAATTCGGCCAGCCCGAGATCAATCTCGGCGTCATCGCCGGGCTTGGCGGCACGCAGCGCCTGACCCGCGCCATCGGCAAGGCCAAGGCGATGGACATGAACCTGACCGGACGTTTCATGGATGCCGATGAGGCCGAGCGCGCAGGCCTCGTGAGCCGCATCGTGCCCGCCAAGAAGCTGATGGAAGAGGCGATGTCGGCGGCGCAGAAGATCGCCGAGAAATCGCGGATTTCCGTGATGGCGGCCAAGGAGGCGGTCAACCGCTCCTTCGAGACGACGCTGCGCGAGGGGTTGTTGTTCGAGCGGCGCGTGTTCCACTCGCTCTTTGCCACCGACGACCAGAAAGAGGGCATGGCCGCCTTCGCCGAGAAGCGCGAGGCACAGTTCCGCGACAAGTGATCGGGCAGGCGGCTCAGCCCTCGGGCACGTAGATGTGCCGCGCGCCTTCCTCGAACCCATCCAGCGTGAATAGCCAGCGCAGGTCGGGCCACAGAAGCTCCATCCGCCCGGCGCGCGGGCGGTAGGCGGCGGTGTAGAGGGTGCCGAACCCCGCCCCGAACGCCGTGGAATAGAGCGGTGGGCGCAGGAATGCGTCGATGAAGCGGTCCTGTCGGTCGGGGTGCAGCGTCAGCCGCGACAACAGGAACCGCTCGCGCTCCACCGTGGCGGTAAAGCGCGCGTGCTGCGCCCATTCCACCCGCTCCTGATGGTTGGTTGCCACCGGCGCGCCGGTGACGATGGCCTCGCGGTCCGGTGTCAGGTAGATTGTAGCGAACTCGCGCGCGCGGTCGAGAACGGTGACGTTGTAGCTCATGTGGCAGGGCACGCGAGCAAGCGTGGCGCATGCCTCCGCCGCCGTCTCGCAGGTCTGGAGTACGTAGCGTAGGATCAGCGGCACGCCGAAGCCTTCGCCCACCTCGCGCCGCCCGCCGAAGGTGAGCGACACCGCCAGCCCCGCGTCGTTGACCCCGTCGAGCAGCCCCCACAGACCGTCTGCCATGCCCATCACCCGTCGCCCGTTCCAGCCGGTATGCAGCACCACCGCGTCGAAGGCCCGCGAACTGTAATCGTAATTGCGCACCATCAGCGGCTCGTCGCCCTGCCAGATCGCCTGGCTGCACCCCGAGAGGTATTTCGGCGGGCAGTAGAAGCTGAGAAACCGCGCCGCGCTGTCGCCGCCGCCCGCGACGTCGGCCAGCGTGTCGAAAAGCGCCAGCATCTCGGGCATGTGCGTGGCGATGGCGCGGCGGCATTCCATGTAGGTGGGGCGCGCAACATACCCCTCGCTCGCCCACCACTTGTGATAGGCGGGCCAGAATTCGCGAAACAGCCCGGCCAGTTTCGGACCGGGCTGCTCCTCGCGCAAGGCACGGAAGACGAGAGCCATGCGCTGCCCTACATGATCTTGAAGCCCGGGTCCTCCAGCGCCTGTGCCGAGGGCAGCGGGCGGGCCGAGAACGCGCTCTTGATCCCGTGTATCCACTTGTTGGAACGCTCGGTAAGGCGGAACCCGTTGGTCATCGACCGACCGCGTGTCACAAGGATGCCGAGGTCGGCCCCCTCATAGCGGTAATCGCCCGGCTTGAGGATGCGCAGGAAAAACGCCTCGTTCTCGCCCACCGCGCGGCGGTGATAGTCGAACCGGTCGAACACCACCCTTCCGTCCACGAGCATCTTGTAGATGCCCGATTGCGGTGCGTCGGTGACGATATCGACGCTGTCATCGGTGTGCTTGATGACCATCTGCGACCAGCTGTCGATCATGTCGGGATCGGCCCAGCGCGCGTTGAGTTCCTCGACGTCGAGGTCGAAGGGCTTCTTGGAAAACTCCAGCAGGTGGAACAGGAACAGCGGCGCATCGGCATGGGCAAAGGCGGCGTGGTTGGTCATCGAGCTTGCGCCGGTGATGCGCGGGTTCAATTCGCCCAGCCACAGCTCGCCGGTCTTCTTGTCGATCAGGAAATCGAGTTCGAAATACCCGCGGTACCCCTCCTTGCGAAGCTGCTCGCCGAACTGGAATGTCAATTCGCGTGCCTTCTGCCGGGCCTTGGGCGGGAACGCGGTCGAGAATATCTCGTTGCCGCACCAGCCGCCGCGATAGGGCGTCAGCTCCTTGAAGCCCACCAGCTCGGTCATCAGCGGGCCGACGATGGTGCCCTCCTTGGTGGCGCAGGCCTCGATCGCCGAGCCACGGCAGTCGATCCGCTTCATGATCTTGATCTCGCCCTCGCCGACGATCTCGTGCTCGTGCTTGCGGAAATCGGCCTCGGACTTGATGAAGAACGTGGTGTGCCCCGAATCCCCGAACGCCGATTGCAGCACCAGGTCGTGCCCAAGCCCTGCCTTGTCGCAGACTTCGCGCAGGTGCTTGTAGCTCTTGACCACGCTCAGCGTGTTGGGCACCGACGGCACGCCGGCCTTGTCGCCGATGCGCACCGTCTCGATCTTGTTGTCGCAGCGCGTGCGCAGCTTGGCCTTGGGAAACCAGAGTTCGCCACCCAGCTCCTTGACCAGCCTCTCGGTGGTCTCGTCGAACATCAGGAACACGAATTTCGGCTTGCCGCCGCGCCGCTTGACGAGGTCCACCACATCCTTGTGCTGAAGCAGGTAGTTGTTGATGTCCTCGATCGACTGAAACTCGTCATGCGGCATTTCGTCGGGCACGAACACGTTGGGATGGCGTCCGTCGAAACAGTCCATGTAACAGATATACATGAAATTCTTTACCCATTCGTCGAGCCCGAGCAGGTTGAAATTGGTGGCCGAGACGAAATAGATCGGGTCCTTGTTGGTATGGAAATACCGGCGGATTTCCGAGATGTTCTTGAGGACCTTCTTTGGCATGTCGTGTCACCTCCCTTGGTGGATCATGTCTTGCGAACGCCCTTGAGGGCCTTCGGGGTAAAGATGCGCAGGCCCAGGTCGGGCCGGAAGCCGTGGATTTCGCTGACATCGAGCGCGCGCATGAATTTCATGATCTCGGCGCTGATGACCTGCCCGGGCACGAGGATCGGAAAGCCGGGCGGATAGGGGATGATGAACGAGGCCGAAACCAGTTCCTCGCCCGCCTCCAGCCGCGCCATCAGCGCGTCGTCGGGATCGACATAATCGCAATTGTCCTCGTCATAGGCGAGAAAGAAGGCGCTGCGCACATTGCCCTCGGGTGTCGCCCCGTCGCGGCGGAACGCCTCGTGAAAGCCGCTGAAATCCGGCAGTGGCGGCACGTTCTCCACGAGGTTCGCCACCCGCTTGTCAAAGCTGATGCGCTCCATCTTCGAGGCGTCGTCGAGCAGGTCGTCAAGCTCCTTGGCGATTTCCACCAGCACCTCGATGAGGTAGGCCACCGAGGACCGGGTCGTGCCGATATTGGTCATGAACAGCACGGTGTTGCGCGAGGTCTTGTTGATCTGGATGCCGTACTTGTCCATCAGGATTTTGGTCTTGAACGTGTCGCCGTCCCATCCCGTGTTTCCCACCAGAAGCGTCACCCGCGTGGGGTCGAGCACGAATTCGTCGCTCGCCCAGCATTCCCAGATATCGGTCCACCCCTGCTGGCTGTCGTAATAGCTCGTCACGCCGCTCTCGCGGTATTTTTCGGGGATCATGTCGCCCGCCGCCAGCACCCGGAAATATTTCGACAAGAGCGGGTGATCGGCCACTGCCCGGCGGATCGCCATCGCGCTTTCCACCTGCCGCTGCACGAAGTCGAACCCTTCAAGCTCGACTTGCCTGCGGCCGACGTCAAGCGAGGCGATGATCTGGTAATTGGGGCTGGTCGAGGTATGGGTCATGTAGGCCTCGTGAAAGGCTTCCTCGACCTCGCCCTTGAAGCCCTGATCGTTGACATGGATCATCGAACCCTGCCGCAGCGCGGTCAGCGTCTTGTGCGTGGATTGCGTGGCATAGACCCGCACCCTCGCATCCGGCGGCGCAACGAGCCGCGTCTCCAGCCAGGTCTCGTCGGGCGCGTCCTTCAGCGTCTTTTGCTGCGCGGCATAGGCCTGCGCATGGTCCTCCGTGCGCAACGACTGCCTTAGAATCCCGGCCGCGTGCATTGCCGTGCGCTGCCGATAGGTCGGCTCGAATCGGGCAAAGGCGAACCACGCCTCGTCCCACAGGAACACGAGGTCGCGCTTGATGGCGAGGCATTCCTCCATCACCTGCTGTACGTTGTAGACAATCCCGTCGAAGGTGCAGTTGGTGAGCAAGACCATCCGCACCTTGTCGAGCTTGCCCGCCGCGCGCAATTCCAGCAGCTTGCGCTTGATCTCGGACATCGGCACCGCGCCATACATCGAGTATTGGTGCAGCGGATAGCTCTCCATGTAGACGACATGCGCCCCCGCGAGCACCATGCCGTAATGGTGCGATTTGTGGCAATCGCGGTCCACCAGCACGATGTCGCCGGGCCGCACCAGCGCCTGCACCACGATCTTGTTGCAGGTCGAGGTGCCGTTGGTGGCAAAGAAGGTCTGTTTGGAGCCAAACGCGCGCGCCGCCGCCTCCTGCGCCTCCTTGATCGGGCCGCGTGGCTCCAGCAGGCTGTCGAGCCCGCCCGAGGTGGCCGACGTCTCGGCCAGGAAAATGTTGGGTCCGTAGAACGCTCCCATGTCCTGGATCCAGTGCGACCGCGAGATCGACTTGCCGCGGCTGATCGGCATGGCGTGAAACACGCCGGTGGGCTGCTTGGAATACTCCTTGAGCGCGGTAAAGAACGGCGTCTTGTAGCGCCGGTTGACGCCGCGCAGGATGTTGAGGTGCAGTTCCAGGAAATCTTCCTGATTGTAGAACACCCGTCGGCACAGGCCCAGATCGAGCCCGGCGATATCCTCGGCGGACCGGTCGGTGACCAGATAGGCGTCAAGCTCGGGCCGCAGCTTGGCGATGAGGCGGCACGTCTCGGGGCCGTAATCTGACGGGCGCAGCGCGTCCACGTCCTCGTCGCCCACGCGGTTGAGATAGCGCTTGAGGATGTCGAGCGCGTTCACCGATTTGAGCGCAAGCCCCGGCCGCACGATCACTGCCTGGATATTGGGGTTGAGCAGGATCGCGATCAGCGCGTCCTCGATCGACGGCACGATCACCGTCTCGTAGATGAAGGAATCCTCGTCGCGGCGCATCCGTTGCAGGTTCTGCCGCAGGAACCGACCCTGATGCTCGTTCACCTGATCGACGATCAGCACTTCGAAATAGGGCCGCCCCAGCGCCCGCGCCTCGGGGGCGAGCGTGGTCTCGTCCTCGAACTCGTCATCGCCGTCCTCGGCGATCAGCGGGATGTGGCGGCGGCGGTAGGCACCGGAGGTAAGCGCGCGCGCCACCCGCCGAATCGCCTGGCTCAGGTCCTCGAGGCTGCGCTGTTCGAGCAGCTTGCGCAGATGCTCGAAGGATGCCGCGCCGGGAAAAGCGAAATAGCTTTCGATGGGGCCCAGCGCATCAAGCAGGTTGCGCACCAGCGCCAGCGCCTCCTTGCCCCGCGCGCCCTCTGCTCCCTGCCGCCAGAGCGCCTCGCTCGCCTCGCGCAGCGCGCTCCAGCGGTCGGCGCGCAACTGCGCCGCGCTATAGTAATCCGCCACCGATGGAAGCGCGGATACCTTCGTCTGCGTGTTCATCGCGCTGCCCTCCCGTGCTGCGCCGCGGCTTTGTGCCGTCGTCATTGATCAGTCAGTGCCGGTCATCCCCTTGAACGCGTAGAAATTCTCCGCGATCTCCCCAGAGGGCTCGGCATGCCCCAGCGCCTGCCGCGGGTCGCGCGACGTCAGCCCCGCGGTATCCCCTCGCGTCGGGATTTTCAGCGGCCCCAGCGTGTGCAGATAGGCATCGGCGCCGCTCGTGCGGTCATAGACAGGGAAATCGACCTCGCGGTCGCGAAAGCTTTTGAGCACCTGGCCCAGCCCGCGCAGCCCGGTCTCGCGCTGGCGGCGCACGAGATCGAGATCGACCTCCACCGGGAACAGATCCTCCTGTCCCTGGCTCTGGTGCAGCACCATCGCCGACGGGTCGACCACGATCGACCGCCCGACACCGCCAGCCGCCAGCCCGTTGATGGCAAAGACATAGCATTGGAACTGCGCCGCCGTGGCCCGCGCGATGGCCAACTCGGCGTCGCGGTCGGTGGTGCCGGTCAGCACCGGGTTGAGCAGCACCTCCACCCCCTGGCTGGTAAGCTGCCGGGTGGTCTCGGGAAACCAGATATCATAGCAGATCGATACGCCGAAGCGGCCCACCTCGGGCACGTCGAACACGCAGAACTCGGTGCCTGCCGCGATCCCCGCCTCGTAGGGCCGGAACGGAAACATCTTGGAATAACGCGCCACGATCTCGCCCTCGGGGTCGATCACCACCGCTGTGTTGAAGATGCGCCCGTCCTCGCGCTTCTCGAACATCGAGCCAGGCAACAGCCACACGCCATGGCGCCGCGCTGCCTCCTGGAATGTGGCCAGCGTGTCGTTGGGAAACGGCTGTGCAAAGCGGTCGAGCGGCCCGAACGGTGCCAGCTCGCTGAAAACGACCATCTGCGTCCAGGGAAACCTTGCCATCAGGACGTCGAGCCGGTGGAGCATCGCGTCCACGTTCGAGTGCAAGGCTGCGACATGCATCTGCACGCCAGCGATCGCGAAAGGTGTCATGGGGGTAGCCTGCTCCGTTTTGTTTCTTTTGTCGAGGGATTTCAGCTAGAAAGTCGGCGGCGTGCAGGCGCTGACGATCACGCAATCGCCCGCGCCGATATTGCGGAACCGGTGGGGCAGATTGCTGTCGAAGAGATAGCCGTCGCCGGGGTTGAGCACCCGCACCTGGTCGGCCACCGTGACCTCGACGATGCCCGCGATCACCACGCCCGCCTCCTCGCCCGCGTGGCGCAGCATCTCCGGCCCGGTATCGGCGCCCGGCGGATAGACCTCGTGCAGCATCTGGATCGTGTGGCTGCTGGCATTGCCGAGTTGGCGCAGCGACACTCGCGCCGCGCCGTCGCCGAATCCCGCCTCCTGTGGCGACAGTTCGGTGAACTCGTCGGGCGCGTAGAAATATTTCGGCGCCGACCGCTCCTCGACATCGGCAAAGAAATCCGACAGCGGCATCGGCAGCGCATCCAGAAGGCTCTTGAGCGACGCGACCGACGGGCTGGTCTTGTTCTGCTCGATCATCGAGATGGTGCCGTTGGTCAGCCCCGCACGGCTGGCAAGCTCGCGCTGCGACAATCCCCGTGCCTCGCGCACGGCCCTGAGCCGGGTTCCGATGTCCAATGTCATGGCCTGCCTGCCCGTGTGTTGCGTTCGATGTGTTCAATTTACTGAACGTAGTTTCGATGAAATACACAATATGTCAATTGCATTACAGTTAAAAAGGGCGGCGAGGTGTGCCTCGCATCTAGGCAATATTGACAATATTCTAAAATAATGAATAGAATATCAATCGCATTTGCCCGCATGATAACCCCATCATGCCCCAGCCCCAAGGAAACGGATCAGATCATGGTGACCACGACCGCCAAGCCGAAGCCCAAGCGCAAACCGGCCAATCGCAAGCCCGCCGCCGCACCCGCCGCCGCGAAGCAGGCATCCGCCGCTGCACCGGCACCCGCCGCGCCCAAGGTGCCCGAAGCACCCGCCACCGCGCCCGCCACGCCCAGCAACGCCGCGCTGCTCGCCCGCCGCGAGGCCGCCGTCGCCCGCGGCGTCGCCTCTGCCGCACCGATCTTTGCTGACCGTGCCGAGAATGCCGAGCTGTGGGATGTCGAGGGCCGCCGCTACATCGACTTCGCCGGCGGTATCGCAGTGCTCAACACCGGCCACCGTCACCCCGCCGTCATCGCCGCCGCCAAGGCGCAGGAGGACCGCTTTACCCACACCTCCTTCCAGGTTGTTCCCTACGAGCCCTATGTCGCGCTTGCCGAACGGCTCAATGCGCTTGCCCCCGGCGACGCGCCCAAGAAGACGCTGCTCGTCACCACCGGCGCAGAGGCGGTGGAGAACGCGGTCAAGATCGCCCGCACCGCCACCGGCCGCCCCGGCGTGATCGCCTTCAACGGCAGCTATCACGGCCGCACCTTGCTCACCCTCGGCCTGACCGGCAAGGTCACCCCCTACAAGAAGGACGCAGGCCCCTTCCCGGCGGACATCTTCCGCGCGCCGATGCCCGACGCGCGCACCCGTGTCACCGTGGACGATGCGCTCCGCGCGCTCGAAACGCTGTTCCTCACCGACGCCCAGCCCGACCGCGTGGCCGCCATCATCATCGAGCCGGTGCTGGGCGAGGGTGGCTACATCCCCGTGCCCTTCGAGATGCTGCGCGCCCTGCGTGCGATCTGCGACCGCCACGGCATCCTGCTCATCGCCGACGAGATCCAGGCCGGGTTTGGCCGCACCGGGGCATGGTTCGCCATCGAGCATTCCGGCGTTGTGCCGGACCTCATCACCGTCGCCAAGTCGATGGCAGGGGGGTATCCGCTGGCCGGGGTGATCGGCCGCGCCGAGGTGATGGATTCGGTCGCGCCCGGCGGGCTCGGCGGCACCTATGGTGGCAACCCGGTGGCCTGCGCCGCGGCGCTCGCCGCCATCGACGCGCTCGAGGGCGAGGGCCTGCTTGCCCGCGCCACCGCGATGGGCGAGACCTTCCGCACCCGCCTGTCGGAAATCGGTGCGCGCACGGCACCTTACCGGATGTGGGACATCCGCGGCCTCGGCGCGATGCTCGCGGTAGAGTTCGTGACCGATTTCGACACGGCACAGCCCGACGCGGCGCTGGCGAAATCGGTGATCTCCCACGCGCTCGGGCGGGGGCTGATCCTGCTCGGCTGCGGCATGCACGGCAACGCGGTTCGCATCATGGTGCCGCTCACCGCATCGGACGCGCTGATCGAGGAAGGGCTCGACCTCTTCGAAGCCGCGCTCGCCGACGCCATCGCCGCCGAGGGCCACGTGGCCTGAGGCTTCTTCCTGGCCGAAATGCTTCGGGGGGTCCGGGGGCAGCGCCCCCGGTCTCTCCACCCCGCGCGGGCCTCAGTTCAGCCGGCAGAGTGCGCCGCCGCGCAGGATCGAGGTGACATAGGCCCCCTCGGCATCGTCCCGGATGGCATAGCCATAGCCGCGCAGCCGGTGGCGCCATTCGCGCTCGGACACGGCCTTGGCGCGTTCGTCCATGACAAAGGCGTGGAGGTCGTTGGTGCTCTCAAGTCTCATCGTTTCCGTCCCTGATACGGTTTCTCGATGATCCAGCGATATCCCTCCGACATGGCAACAATCGCGCGCGATTGTGGCGCGAGCGCGGAATTCTCGGGGCCAGTCAAACCCGCCATCCCATCGCACGGGGTTGGACACGGGGGCCGCGCCTCGGGGTTAAAGTGCCCGCCAGCCGATATCGCGGCGGCAGAAACCCTCGGGCCAGTTGATCCTGTCCACCAGCGCGTAGGTGCGCTCTGCCGCCTCGCGCAGGCTTGCCCCGCGCGCCGTTGCCGCGAGCACGCGACCCCCGCTCGCCACGAATTGCCCGCCCGCTCGCGCCGTCCCGGCGTGAAACACCTGGTGAAAGCTGTCCTCGGGGCAGTCCTCCAGCCCCCCGATGACGCTGCCCTTGTCGTAGTCGCCCGGATATCCACGCGCGGCCATCACCACCGTCATGGCATGGTCCTCGGCCCAGTTGACCGTGCAATCCGCCAGCCGCCCCTCGGCGGTGGCCTGCATCAGGTCGAGCGCCTGCCCCCCGAGCCGCATCATCAGCGCCTGGCATTCCGGGTCGCCGAAGCGGACGTTGAATTCCACCAGCCGGGGCGCGCCCGCCTCGATCATCAGCCCCACGAACAACACGCCGCTATAGGGCGTGCCGCGCCGGGTCATCTCGGCCAGCACCGGGCGCACGATCTTGTCCAATGCGCGCTGCGTGACCGCGTCGGTCATGACCGGCGCGGGGGAATAGGCCCCCATGCCGCCGGTGTTGGGGCCGGTGTCGCCCTCGCCGACGCGCTTGTGGTCCTGCGCGGTGCCGATGGGTAGTGCCGTCTCACCGTCGCAGAGCACGAAGAAACTCGCCTCCTCGCCGGTCATGAACTCCTCGATCACCACCTCGGCCCCGGCGTCACCAAAGGCGCCGCCGAACATCTCATCCACCGCCTCGAGCGCCTCTGCCTGCGTTTCGGCCACGATCACGCCCTTGCCGGCGGCAAGGCCATCCGCCTTGACCACGATCGGCGCGCCCTGTGCGCGCACGTAGGCGCGGGCGGGTTCGGCCTCGGTGAAATGGGCGTAGGCGGCGGTGGGCGCGCCCGCCGCGTCGCATATCGCCTTGGTAAAGCTCTTGGACGCCTCGAGCCGGGCGGCCTCTTGCGAGGGGCCGAAGACGGCGATCCCCGCCTCGCGCAGCCTGTCGGCCACGCCCGCCGCAAGCGGTGCCTCGGGGCCGACGATGACGAAATCCACCGCCTCTGACTCGCAGAACCCCGCGACCGCGCCACCGTCGAGGATGTCGAGCGCCGCGCATTCGGCGATCTGCGCGATCCCGGCATTGCCCGGTGCGACGATCAGCCGGTCGCATTTGGGATTCTGCAGCGCCGCCCATGCCAGCGCGTGCTCGCGCCCGCCGCCGCCCAGAATGAGGATGTTCATCGCCCGCACCTCCTTGGCCTCGCGTGATCCGCGTTCTAGGGTGGGGCGCAGCCAGACACAAGATGCGCAAGAAAGAGGCGATGGCCATGTCCGATCTCGTCGAGGATGACGGCCCGCGCGGCAACCTGCCGGAACTGTCCGTGTCCGAGATATCGGGCGCGATCAAGCGGGTGATCGAAGGCGAATTCAGCCGCGTCCGCGTGCGCGGCGAGTTGGGCCGCATCGCGCGCCCACGCTCGGGGCATATCTATCTCGATCTCAAGGACGACCGTTCGGTGCTGTCGGGCGTGATCTGGAAAGGGGTGGCCGCGCGCCTCGGCGTGCAGCCCGAGGAGGGGATGGAGGTGGTGGCGACCGGGAGGCTGACCACCTTCGGCGGGCAGTCGCGCTACCAGATGGTGATCGAGGAGATGGTGCCCGCAGGCGCGGGTGCGCTGATGGCGATGCTGGAGAAGCGCAAGAAAGCGCTCGCCGCCGAGGGGCTGTTCGACGCGGGGCGCAAGCGGGCGCTGCCCTACCTGCCGGACGTCATCGGCGTGGTCACTTCGCCCTCGGGCGCGGTGATCCGCGACATCCTGCACCGCCTGCGCGAACGGTTCCCGCGCAAGGTGCTGATCTGGCCCGTCGCCGTGCAGGGAGAACGCTGCGCGTCCGAGGTGGCGCGCGCGATCCGCGGCTTCAACGCGCTCGGGCCCGGCGGGGCGCTGCCCCGGCCCGACCTCATCATCGTGGCGCGCGGCGGCGGGTCCGTCGAGGACCTGTGGGGCTTCAACGACGAGGATGTGGTGCGCGCGGCAGCCGAGAGCGCGATCCCGCTGATTTCCGCCGTCGGGCATGAGACAGATACCACGCTCATCGACTACGCCTCCGACAAGCGCGCGCCGACGCCCACGGCAGCGGCGGAACTCGCCGTGCCGGTGCGGCGCGACCTGCTGGCCTGGCTGGAGGGGCAGGGCGCGCGGCTTGTGCATGCGCAGGGGCAGGCGGTCGGGCTGCGCGAACAGCGGCTGCGCGACCTCGCGCGCGCGCTGCCCCGGCCCGAAACGCTGATCGAGGGGGCGCGGCAGCGGCTCGATACCTGGGGCGAGCGGCTGCCCGCGGCGCTCATCGCGTCGGTGCAGATGCGCCGGGTGCGCCTGTCCGAAGGGGCGGGGGCGCTGCGCCCGTCCCTCCTGCGCCGCGCGGTGGCGAGCGAGCGGCGGCGGCTGGCGAACACCGCGGCGCGGCTCAACACCGGCGCGTTGGAGCGCGAGACCGGGCAGAAACGGCGCGATCTCGATCGGCTGTCGCAGCGCCTCGCCGAAGCGGGCAGGCGCGAGGTGGCCGCGCGCCGCGACCGGCTTGGCGCGCTCGACCGGCTGCGCGAGACGTTGGGCTATCGCGCGACCCTGGCGCGCGGCTACGCGGTGGTGCGCGGCGACGGCGCGCTGGTAACGACGCGGGTCGCGGCGGCCGAGGCGCGGGCGCTGGAGATCGAGTTCGCCGATGGCAAGCTGGACGTGGGCGACGCGCCCGCGCCGCGCAAGCCGTCCAAGCCCAAGGCGCCGCCGAAAGGGCAGGGGAGCCTGTTCTGACCGCCCGCATCGGGCATGCCGGAGGCGTGTCTTCAGCGTGACCCGCCCATCTCTCTATGGGTCTGGTGGTCTTATGAAGGTGGCGGCGAGCCATTCGCCGTCCGACCGGTCCGGTTCTGCCCCATCCCCCGTTCCAGCGCCGGGTAGCGCCGCCAAAGCGTGACCCCGCGTGCCACGAAGCTGAAAAGCAGCGCCGCCCATAGCCCGTGATTGCCGAAGGCGGGCACCAGAACGGCCACGGCCAGCGCATAGAGGGCGAGGCTTAGCGCCATCATGTTGCGCATGTCCCCGGTGCGTGTCGCGCCGATGAACACCCCGTCGAGCATGAAGGGCGCGAGCCCCAGTAACGGCGCGGCCACCGCGTAGGGCAGGAACACGCGGGCGTCGGCGCGCACCTCGGGCGCGGTAGTCATCAGGTCGATCACCGCGCCGCCAAACAGCGCATATACCGACGCGATACCGACGCAGATCGCCAGCGCCCACAGGCTCGCCAGCACCGCCCCGCGCCTGAGCACAGCGATGCTGCGCGCGCCATAGGCCTGCCCGACGATGGCCTCGGCGGCGAAGGCAAAGCCGTCGAGCGCATGCGCGGTTACGTTGAGAAACTGCATCAACACCTGGTTGGCCGCCAACGTCGCGTCGCCGAACCCCGCGCCGAGAAACAGGAACGACACGAAGATCGCCTGCAACATCAGCGAGCGCAGCAGGATATCGCCGTTGACCGCCGCCATCACCCGCAGCCGCGCCGGATCGAACACCCGCGGCCAGTCGCGCCAGGCGGGCACGCCAAAGGCATCGCGGCAGAACCACAGGCCCAGCGCCAACCCGCCCCATTCGGCGATCACCGTGGCGCGCGCCACGCCCTCGACTCCCCAGCCGAGCCCCAGCACGAACCAGAGATCGAGGCCCACGTTGACGCCGTTCATCAGCACCTGAATGGCCAGCACAGCGCGGGTGCGTTCCTGTGCGATGAGCCAGCCGGTCATGCCGAAGATCGCGATCATCGCAGGCGCCGACCAGACGCGGATTGCCATGTAGGAGAGCGCCAGCCCCTCTACCTCGTCACTCGCAGGCGCGACGAGGAACGCGGCCGCAAAGAGCGGCCTCTGCAGCGCGATCACCGCGGCGCCCCCCGCCAGCCCGATCATCAGTGCGCGCGTCAAGAGCGCCGCCACCTCGCCCACCTGTCCCGCGCCGCGCGCCTGGCTGGTCAGGCCCGTGGTGCCCATCCTGAGAAACCCGAACACCCAGTAGATCGCGGTCAGGATCACGGCGCCGAGGCCAACTGCCCCAATCGGTGCCGCCTCGCCCAATTGCCCCACCACGCCGGTATCCACCGCGCCGAGGATAGGCACCGTGGCGTTGGAGATCACGATGGGAATGGCGATTTTCAGGACGCGGGCATGGGTGACCGCGCAGGCGGTCTCAGTCATCGCGGCGCGGCATCAGGAAATGGCCCGTCGCCTGCGCGATGGGGCGAGAACGATTGTCCTGCCATGCCTCTACCCGGACACTGGCATAGCGCCGCCCCGAGCGGTTGACCTGCGCGCGCGCATAGGCATCGCGCGGCAGCCCCGAACGCAGGTAGTCGACGGTGAAATCTATTGTCTTGGGCAGGCGCGGCAGGCGGCCACCGGCCAGCGTCTCGGGGTCGACCGCGCCGCTCTCTATCTCTTCCCACAGCATCGACCAGCTCAGCCCGATGATTGCCGTGATCTCGAGAAACGCCGCCGTCGCCCCGCCATGCAGGGCGGGCAGGAGCGGGTTGCCGATGAGCTTTTCGTCGAACGGCATGACCGCGGTCAGTTCGTCCCCGCGCCGTTCGAATTCGACGCCGAGGAAGCGGATATAAGGCACGCCGTCCACCAGCGCCTTGAGCGCGGCGTCGCGGCGCTGCTTGACCACCTGCACCGGTTCGGGTTGGGGCCGCGCCATCACGCGCCCTCCACGGTAAAGGTGCCTGTGGCGGTGGCCACGGGGCGGTCCGCGTCGTCATCCATCGCGCGGGCGCGCACGAAGGCCACGGAGCGGGTGACGTGATAGCATTCCGCCTCGGCGCGGATCGCCTGCCCCGGCACGGCAGGGCGCATGTAGTCGATGCGCAGATCAATGGTGGCAGTGCCGCCGGGCGAGGAGGGATGGCTCATCGCCGCCGCCCCACAGCAGGTGTCCATCAGCGCCGAGACCGCGCCGCCATGAATCACCCCCGTCTCCGGGTCGCCGACGAGGCGCGCGTCGTAATCCATCTCGATCCGCGCCGTGCCCCGGCCCATCGTGATCAGGCGCATGCCCAGCGCGCGCGCGTGCGGCAGGGCCTCCATGAAGTCGCGGACCGGATTGGTATCGCTCATCTCGCCTCTCCGCGGTGGTGCAGGCCGCATCGGACCGTGGGCCACGTTATTCGATCTTGACGGGGCCGCTTCAACCCCCTAATTCCGCAATTGATAATTACTCGCAACAAAAGGATCTCCGCGATGAGCATGGACAGCACCACCTGCGACGCCCCCACCACGCCCCGGTTCGGACAGCCGCTGCGTCCGGGGCGGCTGCTCGTGGCGCTGATGCTTCTGGCGTTCGCGCTGATGCCGGGCGCGTTCGGCACGGTCACGCGCGAGATGATGGTAGACGCATATGTGCAGGTCTCGGCCTTCGTCGCCGCGACCCTGCTGCTGTTCTACGGGTCCGAGCGGATCTTTCGGTTCAACATCGGTACGGTGCTGAGTACGGCGCGCGGGGCGCAGGTGCCGCTGGCCGCGCTGATGGGGGCGACGCCGGGCTGCGGTGGGGCGGTCGTCGTGGTTGCCGCCTACAGTTCCGGGCATGTGACTTTCGGCGCGGTGGTCGCGACCCTGACCGCGACGATGGGCGACGCGGCCTTCCTGCTGATCGCTACGCGGCCCGAGGTCGCCGCGGTGGTCCTGCCGCTATCCTTTGCAGTGGGGATCGTGTCGGGCTGGCTCATCGATGGGCTGCGGCTCGCCCCGATCACCGCGCGCCGCGCGGAAACCGGCGACCTCGTCCCCCTCATCGGACGGCTTCGGCGCCGCGATCTGGCGTTCCTGGCGGTCGCGGTGCCGGGGCTGGTCATGGGCGTCACGCAACTCACCGGGGCCGAGATCGGTGCCGTCTTCGGCGACCGCATGGTCGCGGCCGTGGGGCTTACCGGCACCGCCGTCGGCCTTGCCATTTGGGCCGCCTCGTCGCTGACAGCGATGACCAACAGCGGCGACGCGCCGGTCACGCGCATGGCAGAGGAAACCTCGTTCATCTCGGTCTGGGTGATCGGTGCCTACCTGGCCTATGAATACCTCGCCGCCTTTGGCGGGCTCGACCTCGAGGCCATGTTTGCCACGGTCGCGCCGCTCTTGCCGCTGATCGGTGTGCTCATCGGATTCGTGCCCGGTTGCGGGCCGCAGGTGTTGGTGACGACGCTCTACATCAACGGGCTGATCCCGTTCTCTGCGCTCATGGGCAACGCCATCTCCAACGACGGAGACGCGCTGTTCCCGGCCATCGCGATCGACCCGCGCGCGGCGGTGCTGGCGACGGCCTATTCCGCGGTGCCGGCGCTTATCGTAGCCTATGGCTTTTTCTTCCTCGCGCCGGGCTTTCTCAACTGACGACGGCATTGACGCCGCGCGTGACAGGCATAAGCTCGGGGCCTGGAACGGGGGAGCGAGCACATGGCGGAGACGCGGCTGTCCTTCAAGGAAATGTGCGCGAAGTTCGACGTGACACCGCGCACCCTGCGCTATTACGAGTATATCGAGCTGTTGCAGCCCGAGCGCGAGGGGCGCGCGCGCTGGTATGGGCCGCGCGAATGCGCGCGCATGACGCTGATCCTGCGCGGCCGGAAATTCGGCTTCGCGCTCGAGGAGATCCGGCAATGGTTGCTCATCTACGAAAAGGAAGGCACTGAGCCCCAGATGCGTCAGTGGATCGAGTTGGCCGACCGCCAGCTTGCCGAGCTGGCGGAACAGCGCCGCCAGATCGATGAGGCGATGGACGAACTCACGGCGCTGCGCGACGAGACCGCGGCCAGCCTCGGGTGATGCGTGGCTAAGAAAATTGCCGTGCTGCGAAATTGACCTTGCTTAATCTTACGTCAAAAAAAAGTGACGTGACGTATCAGTTACGTAAAGCGGCACGCCTGTTGTAACGGTGGGACCGGAGGCGCAGATTGTCGGTGGACGATGCGCAAGAGGCCCCGCCATGATCGATGACGTAATGACAATCCGGCAGATGTGCGATGCGTTCGACGTAACGCCACGCACCCTGCGATTCTACGAATCCAAGGAGCTGCTGTCGCCTGTCCGGCAGGGCCAGCGGCGGTTCTTTACCCGGCGCGACCGTGCCCGGCTCAAGCTCATCCTGCGGGGCAAGCGCTTTGGCTTCAGCCTCGAGGATATGCGCCAGTTGCTCGATCTCTACGACCGGGGCGATCAGCAATACACGCAGATCGCCGCCGCCTACGAGGTCGCGCGCGAGCGGCTTGCCGACATGGAACGCCAGCGCGCCGAGCTCGACACCGCAATCGCCGAGCTGCGCGAACAGATGACATGGGGCGAGCGGATGCTTGCCTCGCTAAAGGACAACCGCGACGCCGCCGAGTGACACCGGCCCGGCCATTACTTCTTGGGAGAGACAACCAGATGCCAAGCTACACCGCACCCACCCGCGACATGCAATTCATCCTGCATGACGTGCTGAACGTGTCGCAGCAGGACATTCCGGGTTATGCCGAGCTTGAGCCCGACTTCACCAGCGCGGTGCTGGAAGAGGCGGGCAAGATTTCCTCCGAGGTGCTCGCGCCGCTAAACCCGGTCGGTGATGCCGAGGGATGCGTGCTGGAAAACGGCGTGGTGCGGACGCCCAAGGGCTTCAAGGCGGCCTTCGACCAGGTGCGCGAGGGTGGCTGGCCCGCGCTCGACCTGCCCGAGGAATATGGCGGGCAGAACATGCCCTATATCCTCGGAACGGCGGTGGGCGAGATGTTTTCGGCCGCCAACCAGGCCTTCACCATGTATCACGGCCTCACCCACGGCGCGGCCTCGGCGATCCTCGCGCATGGCTCGGACCAACAAAAGACCACCTACCTGCCGAAAATGGCCAGTTGCGACTGGACCGGCACGATGAACCTGACCGAGCCGCATTGCGGCACCGATCTGGGCATGATGCGCACCAAGGCCGAACCGCAGGAAGATGGCAGCTACAAGGTGACGGGTCAGAAGATATTCATCTCGTCGGGCGAGCATGACATGGCCGACAACATCATCCACCTGGTGCTGGCCAAGATCCCCGGCGGGCCCGAGGGGATCAAGGGCGTGTCGCTCTTCATCGTGCCCAAGTTCCTCGTGAACGAGGATGGCAGCCTCGGCGACCGCAACGGTGTCTCCTGCGGCAAGATCGAGGAAAAGATGGGGATTCACGGCAATTCCACCTGCGTGATGAACTATGACGGCGCGACGGGCTACTTGCTGGGCGAGAAACACAAGGGCATGCGCGCCATGTTCACCATGATGAACGAGGCCCGGATCGGTGTCGGCATGCAGGGGCTCGCGCAGGCAGAGGTCGCCTACCAGAACGCGCTCGCCTATGCCAAGGACCGGCTTCAGGGTCGCGCGGTGACCGGCACGGAAAACCCCGAGGGGCCCGCCGACCCGCTGATCGTACACCCCGATATTCGCCGTTCGCTGATGGACCAGAAGAGCTTCATCGAGGGCGCGCGCGCCTTTATGCTCTGGGGCGCGGAACTCATCGACCGCTCGCATCGCGGCGAGGACGAGGCCGCCGAGGGGCTCATTTCTCTGATGACCCCCGTCATCAAAGGGTTTCTGACCGACGAGGGCTACGACATGACCGTGCTGGCACAGCAGGTCTATGGCGGGCACGGCTATATCGAGGAATGGGGCATGTCGCAATTCACCCGCGACGCCCGCATCGCGATGATCTACGAGGGGGCCAATGGCGTGCAGGCGCTCGACTTGGTCGGGCGCAAGCTGACCTCCGATAGCGGCAAGCACGTCATGGCCTTCTTTGACATGGTCAAGAGTTTCCTCAAGGAGAACGAGGGCGACGAGGCGCTGAAAAAGGAGTTCCTCGACCCGCTCAAGGCCGCGTCCAAGGACCTTCAGGCTTCGGCGATGTTCTTCATGCAGAACGGCGTGAAGAACCCCAACGCGGCGCTGTCCGGATCATATGATTTCATGCATCTCTTTGGCCATGTCTGCCTCGGGCTGATGTGGGCGCGTATGGCCAAGGCGGCGCATGCGGCACTGGATGCTGGTACGTCCGACGAGGCGTTCTACCGCACCAAGCTGGCCACGGGCCGCTTCTACATGAAGCGCCGCCTGCCCGCGACCGCGCTGCACCTGGCGCGCATCGAGAGCGGTGCGGAGCCGGTGATGGAGCTTGACGCCGAGGCGTTCTGATAACGGGGTGGGGTGGCACCCGCCCTGCAGGGAGGAGGAACAGATGCCGAAACGCTTTCGCCTCACCCGCCGCTTCAACGCGGCGATGACCGAGGACGGCTATCGCCGGTTACGAAAATTCGCGGCCGAGGCGGGGTTGGACGAGGGCGAAGCGCTGTCCTTCCTCTTCGAGAATTTCGACAGCGTGATCGACGAGGACACGTTCGCGCACCGGCTGCGCATATTCAATTCGGAGCTTGAGGCGCGCAAACGCTGAGCGAGGGAAAGGGAGGTCCGGCGATGACATGGATGACGGACGAGCATCACATGCTCACCGAGATGACGGCGAAATTCATCAACGATGAATGGCGCCCGCATTTCGAGCGCTGGCGCAAGGCGGGCATCATGGACCGAGAGACCTGGCAACAGGCGGGCGAGCTGGGCTTGCTCTGCCCCTCCATCCCCGAGGAATACGGCGGCGCGGGCGGCGATTTCGGGCACGAGGCTGTGATCTGCATCGAGCAGAGCCGCGCCAACCTCGCAAGTTGGGGCAACCCGATCCATTCCGGCATCGTCGCGCATTACATCCTTGCCTACGGCTCCGAGGAGCAGAAACGGAAATGGCTGCCGAAAATGGTCTCGGGAGAGATGGTCGGCGCGCTCGCCATGACCGAGCCCGCCGCCGGATCGGACGTGCAGGGGATCAAGACCCGCGCCGTGCGCGACGGCAACGCTTACCGCCTCTCGGGGCAAAAGACCTTCATCACCAACGGGCAGCACGCCAACCTCATCATCGTCGCGGCCAAGACCGACCCGAAGGAGGGCGCAAAGGGCATCTCGCTTATCGTGGTCGAGACCGACGGCGCGACAGGTTTCGCGCGCGGGCGCAACCTCGAAAAGGTGGGGCTGCACGCGGGCGACACGTCCGAGCTGTTCTTCGACAACGTCGAAATACCGCCCGAGAACATCCTTGGGCAGGAAGAGGGACGCGGCTTTTACCAGATGATGGAGCAACTGCCGCAGGAGCGCCTCATCATCGCTTGCGGCGCGCAGGGTGCAATGGAAGGCGCGGTCGAGCGCACGATTTCATACTGCAAGGAGCGTCAGGCGTTCGGCGGCCCAATCCTGCAATTTCAGAACACCCGCTTCAAGCTGGCCGAATGCCAGACGAAAACCGCCGTCTGCCGTGCTTTCATGGATGAATGCATCACTGAGCACATGCGCGGAGAACTGAGCGTCGAAAAGGCCGCGATGGCGAAATACTGGCTGACGGATGCGCAGGGCGAGGTGCTGGACGAATGCCTGCAACTGCATGGCGGCTATGGCTATATGCAGGAATACGACATTGCCGAGATGTGGGCCGATGCCCGCGTGCAGCGTATCTATGGCGGTACCAACGAGATCATGAAAGAGCTGATCGCGAGGGCGCTGTGATGATCGGGGCCGTGGCGCATATGGCCGAGAGCGGATGCCTCCGGCGGGGATATTTGGGGCAAGATGAAGGAGCGAAGGTCCACCCTGCCGCGCGCGCGGGCCATTTGGCATCAGGCGCGACGACAGGGCTTCACCTTGCACGTCCATCGGCTTCCCAGCCTGTAACGCGAGACCATCAAACCGCATCAACGCTAATCAATGATGAACAACTCCAAACTTCATCTTGCGAAAAATATCCAAGTCCAACACCCCCACAGGGAGCCACGCCATGACCATCAAACTCCACTGCTTCGGCGAGAGCGGCAACGCCTACAAGGCGGCGCTGGCGCTGGAGCTTTCCGGCCTCAACTGGGAACCGGTCTTCGTCAATTTCTTTGGCGGCGAGACGCGCGGCGAGGATTTCCGTGAAATCAACGTAATGGGCGAGGTGCCGGTGCTGGTGGACGGGGACACCACCTTGACGCAATCGGGTGTCATACAGATGTACATAACGGAAAAGACTGGAAAATTCGGCGGCGCGACGCCGCAGGAGGCGCGCGAGGTGATGCGCTGGATGTTCTGGGACAATCACAAGCTTAGCTCGCAGGCAGGGATGACGCGGTTTCTCATGAACTTCCTGCCCGAGGAGAAACGCCCCCAAGAGGTGATCGGCTTCATGCAGGGCCGGCTCAAGGCAGCCTATAGCGCCCTCGACGCGCACCTGAGTGGCCGCGACTGGATCGTGGGCGCGGCACCCACCAATGCCGATCTGAGCTGCTGCGGCTACCTCTTCTACCCGGAACCTTTCGGCTTTGTTCGCGAGGACTGGCCCGAAATCGACCGGTGGCTCTCGAATATAGAGGGCCTGCCGGGTTGGAAACACCCCTATGACCTGATGCCCGGCAGCCCCGCTGACCGCGCCTGACAAAGGAGACGGAGATGACAGACGCCTATATCTACGATGCCGTGCGCTCACCCCGCGGCAAGGGGCGCAAGGATGGCGCCCTGCACGAGGTGACGAGCGCCCGCCTCTCGGCGCATGTGCTCAACGCGCTGAAGGAGCGCAATGGCTTCGACGGCCACGCCGTCGAGGACGTGATCTGGGGCAATGCCACGCAGGTTATGGAGCAGGGCGGCTGTCTTGCGCGCACCGCCGTGCTGGCCTCCGAATTGGATGAGCGCATCCCTGGCCTGTCGATCAACCGCTTCTGTGCGAGCGGCATGGAGGCCGTGAACCTCGCCGCCAACCAGGTGCGCGCAGGCGCCGGTGACGGCTACATAGCGGGCGGGGTCGAGATGATGGGCCGGGTCGCCATGGGCAGCGATGGGGCGGCTATCGCCGTCGATCCGAGCATCGCCATGAAGACCTATTTCGTGCCGCAGGGCATCTCGGCCGACATCATCGCCACCGAATACGGCTTCTCGCGCGACGATGCCGACGCGCTCGCCGTGGAATCGCAACGCCGTGCTGCCGAGGCGTGGGACGACCGGCGCTTCGACCGGTCGATCATCGAGATCAGGGACCAGAACGGCCTGTCGATCCTCGACCATGACGAGCACATGCGCCCGGGCACCGACATGCAGTCGCTCGGCGGGCTCAAGCCCAGCTTCAAGGAGATGGGCGAGGTGATGCCGGGCTTCGATGCCGTGGCCAAGCTGAAATACCCCCATCTCGAGGCGATCAACCACATCCACCACGCCGGGAACTCGTCCGGCATCGTCGATGGCTCGGCAGGTGTGCTCGTGGGCAGCAAGGCATTCGGCGAGAAATGGGGCCTCACCCCCCGCGCCCGCATCCGCCAGACCACCAAGATCGGCACCGATCCGACGATCATGCTGACCGGCCCGGTGCCCGCCACCGAAAAGGCGCTGAAAGATAGCGGCATGGCAATCTCGGATATCGACCTGTTCGAGGTCAACGAGGCGTTCTCCTCGGTGGTCTTGCGCTTCATGCAGGCCTTCGACGTCGATCATTCTCGCGTCAACGTCAACGGCGGGGCCATCGCCATGGGCCACCCGCTCGGCGCCACCGGCGCGATCATCATCGGCACGCTTCTGGATGAGCTGGAGCGCAGCGGCAAGGGCACCGGGCTCGCCACGCTCTGCGTCGCGTCGGGCATGGGTGCCGCCACGATCATCGAGCGCGTGTAAGGGGAGACGAAAGACATGACCGATTTCACCATGGACAAAGGCGCCGACGGCGTTGCGATCATCACCTGGGACGTGCCCGGGAAATCCATGAACGTCATGACGATGGAGGCCTGGCCGCAGCTTGAGGCCCTCATCGACGACGCGCTCGCCGATACGTCCGTCAAGGGCATCGTCATCACCTCTGGCAAGGAGGGAAGTTTCGCCGGGGGCATGGATCTCAACGTCATCGCCCGGATGAAGGAAATGGCGGGCGACGATCCGGCCAAGGGGCTCTTTGACGGGCTGATGAACATGCATTCGATCCTGCGCAAGATCGAACGCGCGGGCATGGATGACAAGAACAAGGGCGGCAAACCCATTGCCGCCGCACTTCCCGGCACGGCGCTCGGCATCGGGCTGGAAATTCCGCTCGCCTGCCACCGCATTTTCGCCGCTGACAACGGATCGGCCAAGATCGGCCTGCCGGAGATCATGGTCGGCATCTTCCCCGGCGCCGGTGGCACCACGCGGCTCGCACGCAAGATGGGCGCGATGGCCGCTTCGCCGCTCCTGCTCGAGGGAAAGCTCAACGATCCGAAAAAGGCCAAGTCCGTCGGAGTGGTGGACGAGGTCGTGCCCGCCGACGAGCTGCTCGACAAGGCCCGCGAATGGGTGCTGTCGAACCCGTCCATCGTCAAGCCGTGGGACGAGAAGGGCTACAAGATGCCCGGCGGCGCACCCTACCACCCAGCAGGATTCATGACGTTCGTCGGTGCCTCCGCGATGGTCAACGGCAAGACCCAAGGGGCCTTTCCCGCCGCCAAGGCGCTGCTCTCTGCCGTCTACGAGGGCGCGCTCGTGCCGTTTGACACCGCGCTGAAGATCGAGGCGCGCTGGTTCACCCATGTGTTGATGGACCCGAGTTCCAGCGCCATGATCCGCTCGCTCTTCATCAACAAGGAGGCGCTGGAGAAGGGCGCAAACCGCCCCGACGCCCCTGACCAGCGCGTGAAGAAACTTGGTGTACTCGGCGCGGGCATGATGGGCGCGGGCATCACGCTCGTCTCGGCGCAAGCCGGGATGGAGGTCGTGCTCATCGACCAAAGCCAGGAGGCGGCTGACCGCGGCAAATCCTACACCGCCGATTACATGGACAAGGGCATCAAGCGCGGCAAGGCCACCGAGGACAAGAAGGCCGAGATGCTGGGCCGCATCACCGCCACCACCGATTACGGCGCGCTCAAGGGCTGTGACCTGATCATCGAGGCGGTGTTCGAGGACCCGGGCATCAAGGCCGAGGCCACGAAGAAGGCGCTCGCGGAGGTGGACGAAAACTGCATCTTCGCCACCAACACCTCGACCCTGCCGATCACTGATCTGGCAAGGGCCAGCGATAAACCGCAGGATTTCATCGGCATCCATTTCTTCTCTCCGGTGGAGAAGATGTACCTCGTCGAGATCATCAAGGGGCAGCAGACCGGCCCGCGCGCTGTCGCCAAGGCGCTCGACTACGTCCGGCAAATCCGCAAGACGCCCATCGTGGTCAATGACGCGCGGTTCTTCTACTGCAACCGCTGCATCATCCCCTACATCAACGAGGGTATCCGCATGCTGGCCGAGGGCGTGGCGCCTGCGCTCATCGATAACGCGGCGCGGCAGTTGGGCTTTCCGGTCGGGCCGCTGCAACTGGTCGACGAGACCTCGATCGACCTCGGCGCAAAGATCGCACGGGCGACCAGGGCGGCGATGGGTGACGACTATCCCGACGAGGCCGTGGACGAGGTGATCTTCTGGATGGAGGGCGAGGGACGGCTTGGCCGCAAGGCCAATGCCGGCTTCTTCGACTATGACGAGAAGGGTAAGCGGCAGGGCTATTGGCCGGGCCTCGTCGAGAAATACCCCCGCGCCGTGGAACAGCCTGATCTCATCGAGGTGCAGCACCGCCTGATGTTCGCGCAGGTGCTCGAGGCGGTGCGCGCGTTCGAGGATGGCGTACTCGAGGATATCCGCGAGGGTGACGTGGGCGCAATCCTTGCCTGGGGGTTCGCCCCGTGGTCGGGCGGACCCTTCTCTTGGCTCGACATCATTGGCACGCCCTATGCGGCCGAGCGCTGCGACCAACTGACCGCCAGATTCGGCCCCCGCTTCACCACGCCCGCGCTGTTGCGCGAGATGGCCGACAAGGGGCAGGGCTTCTACGCTCGCTTCGGGCAAGAGGCACAGGCGGCCTGAGCCATAGGGCCCTGCGCCGTACCTATCGGGTACGGCGCAGGGTCAGCGGCGCGCAGAAACGCGCGGGGCCTCGTGGTCGCGGCTCTCCTGCGCGGCAAGGAACGCGTCGGCCTCTTCGGTGTCGAGATGGCGGATCATGCGCCCCCCGATCACCGAGCGCAGGCCGTCATCCTCGGCAGCGGGGTCCAGCACGCGGATGGATGGAGGGCACTGGATCCACGCTCCACCAGCGACCAGCACGTATTCCTCGGCGGCAAAGATCGGCCGGATCAAACCTGCGCCCTTGGGTGGGTCCGCAGGCGTGATGCCGCGAAACCCGATCAGATCACCCCCCCGGATGGTGACATGCCCCGTCCCGAGATGCGGGCGCAGGCCGGGATCGTGCATCAGCACGCGCATATCCTGTTGCAGCAGGAACGCCTCGCGATTGCCCAGCGCGTGCGGCGGCACCGCGAGCGGATGCACCACCGCGGGGCAATCCACCGGGTCGAGCCAGATGTTTTCGCGCGTCACCTCCTCGGGCTGCTTCCGTCCCTTGGGGAATATGTGCAGGTGATCGTGGCGATCAATCTGCTCAGCCTTCCGCCAGCCGCCGCGCACGCGCAGCGCCGTGCCCTCGACAAGGCCGGAGGCCCCGCAGTGCGCGCATCCGGTCTCGGTCAGTCGTCGAGTGCAAACATGACGGGAAAACGGGAACACGATGCGATCCTCTCGATCGGTTTACACTCCCCCATAACGCGAATTATACGCATATAGCTTTCGGAAAACAAGAAAATCCTGCCCAGCGCACGCCTGTCGGCGCAATATTGGCTTTGCGCCTCGCGCCATCCCGGTCTCGCGCGCCCCCGGCGAAGCGTCGGTCACAGCTGCACGAAGCTGTCCCGAAGCGCGTCATACTGCTCGAGTTTGCCGGAGCCGATATCGTGCCACAACCCGTGCAGCGACAGGGAGCCACTGGCGACTCGCTCGGACACGAAGGGAAAGCTCATCAGGTTCTCGAGCGACACCACCACCGTCTGTCGCTCCAGCGCGTCGAGCTGTGCCGCCTCGTCGTCCACGTCCTTAACGCGCTCATAGCCCGGTCGCAGGATTTCCAGCCAACGCCCTACAAAGCTGGTCTTCTGCTCGAGTTCGGGCGCTTGGCCAGAGCACATCTTCTGGCACCCCTTGGCACCGCCGCAGGCGGAATGGCCGATCACGAGGATATGCGCCACCTTCAGCGCGGTGACCGCGAATTCCACCGCCGCCGAGGTGCCGTGCTGTCCGCCATCCGTCTCGTAGGGCGGAACGAGATTGGCAATGTTGCGATGAATGAAGAACTCGCCCTGATCGGCACCGAAGATCGAGGTGACGTGGACGCGGCTGTCGCAGCACGAGATAACCATCGCGCGCGGGTGCTGCCCTTGCTCGGCAAGGTGACGGTACCAGGCCTGGTTCTCGGCATAGCCCGTGGCGCGCCAACCGTGATAGCGCTGCACCAGGTAGGACGGCAGGGGGCGCACATGATCCATGATCGTCTCCAGAGCGGCGGGGCCTGCCCCGATTAAACGGTATTTTCACGGAATTCGAGAGAGAATTGTTCCGCCCGGAAACCATTTGAGAACCGTTGCGCCGCATCCTGCATCCGTCCGTGGGGGCGCGGTAGATCGATGATCGGGTGAGACAGTGGAACAGGTGACGGCCTTGCAACCGGCAGAACGGGTGCGCCTCGACGCTGACCGTCTCGAGGCGCTTTACATGCAACTTGGCACACGCGGGGCAGAGGACGTGGTCTGCCGCGCTCTGGAAGAGATCGCTGCGCGGCTTGCGCGCGCCGAGCGAGACTTTCGTGCCGCGCGCTTCGCCGCGATGCGCAAGGGCTGCCGCGGTCTCGTCGGCATGGCCGAGGAGGTAGGCATGCCGCTGATGGCGCGGGTGGCCCGCGACGTGACCGTCTGCATCGACGCGGGCGACGGCACTGCGCTCGGCGCGACATTTGCCCGCCTGTTGCGCATCGCCGAACAGTCACTTTGCGAGATATGGGACATGCAGGACGGGGCGTTCTGAGGCTGCGCATGCGACCGTCGCGGCGGGGCTTGCAGGCGGCGCAATCCCCGCTAGGCTGCGGCTGAACCCCTGTCCCGGAGACTGCCGATGCCCCTTACCTTTGCCGATCCCGGCACCCAAGCCATCCCGCTGCATGTTATCACCGAGGACGCGCTCGAGACATGGCTCGCGGCACAGCCCGAGGCAACTGCACACTGGCTGCGCGCCACCGGGTTCACTGCCGCGCTTGGCCAGGCGGCACCGGTTCCCGACGGCGCGGGCGGCATCGCTCTCGCGGTGGCGGGCTACGGCACAGAGGCCGCCCGCGCGCGAGGGCGCTTTCACCTCGCCGCCGCCGCGACCGCGCTGCCCGAGGGCACTTACCGCATCGAGGGCCTGCCGCAAGAGGCGACGGAGGTAGAGGCGCTCGGCTGGCTGTTGGCGCATTACGCCTTCGACCGCTACCGCGAGCAGGGTTCCGCGAAAGCGCGCCTCGTCGCCCCCGAGGGCGTGGATGCCGCCCGGCTCGAGGTGATCGCCGCGGGCGAGGCGCTGACCCGCGACCTCGTCAACACCCCCGCCGCCGACATGGGCCCCGATGCGCTCGAGACCGCCTGCACCGATCTTGCGGCTCGCTTTGGTGCCCGCGTCGAGGTGGTCTGCGGCGGCGACCTGATCGCGCAAAACTTCCCGATGATCCACGCGGTCGGGCGCGCCGCGGCACAGGCCCCCCGCCTCATCGACATGCGCTGGGGCGACGCGGGGCCCGCGCTTACCCTCGTCGGCAAGGGCGTGTGCTTCGACACCGGCGGGCTCAACCTCAAGCCCGGTAGCAGCATGGGGCTGATGAAGAAGGACATGGGCGGCGCGGCTACAGTGCTGGGGGTCGCGCAAATGATCATGACGCTTGGCCTGCCCCTGCGGCTGCGCGTTCTGATCCCTGCGGTGGAAAATGCCGTCAGCGCCACGGCCTTTCGCCCCGGCGACATTCTGACCGCGCGCAATGGCCTGACCGTGGAGGTGAACAACACCGATGCCGAGGGGCGGCTGGTGCTCGCCGATGCGCTGGCGCTTGGGGCCGAGGAGGCCCCCGACCTGATGGTCTCGATGGCCACGCTCACCGGCGCGGCGCGAGTGGCCGTCGGCCCTGATCTCGCGCCCTACTTCACCGACGATTCGCGGCTTGCTGCCGCGCTCGATAGGGCGGCGGAAAAGGTTGCCGACCCGGTCTGGCGCATGCCCTTCCACGCCCCCTACGAGGCGATGATCGAGCCGGGGATTGCCGATCTCGACAACGCACCTTCGGGCGGTATGGCGGGCTCGATCACCGCCGCGCTGTTCCTGCGCCGCTTCGCGGGCGGCCTGCCCTATACCCATTTCGACATCTACGCATGGCAGCCCAAGCCCGCGCCCGCCCGGCCCAAGGGCGGTGTCGGCATGGGCGCGCGCGCGCTGCTCGAGGCGCTGCCCGAGGTCCTGGGACTATGAGCGAGACGCGCCTCATAGGCTGGCCGCTGGTCGATCTGTGCCGCGCGCCGAACGGTCCGCGCGACCGGCAGCTTTTGATGGGCGAGGCGGTCGCTGTGCGGGGGCACCGCGATGGCTGGGCCGAGGTCACGGCGCAGCGCGACGGCTATCCCGGTTTCGTGCCGGATGCTGCCCTGACCGGAGGGCGGATGACGCACTGGGTCTGCGCGCGCGCCACCCATCTCTACCCCGCCCCGGATTTCAAAAGCCGCGAGCGCGCGATGCTCAGCCTCGGCACGCGGCTGGAAGTGCGCGGCGAGACGGACCGCTTTGCCAAGACGCCACATGGGTATGCCCCGCGCGCGCATCTCGCCCCGCTGGATGTGCCCGAGACCGATCCCGTCGCGGTGGCCGAGCGGCTCTTGGGCACGCCCTATCTCTGGGGCGGTAATTCCGCCCTTGGCATCGATTGCTCGGGGCTGGTGCAGGTGGCTTGCCTCGCCTGCGCCCTGCCTTGCCCCGGTGACAGCGCCGAGCAGGAGGTCGCGCTCGGATACCCGCTGTCCGAGGACGCCCCCCTGCAACGCGGCGACCTGCTGTTCTGGCGCGGCCATGTTGCCTGGGTCGTGGACCCTGACACGTTGATCCACGCCAACGTCCATCACATGGCCGTGGCATACGAGCCGCTGCCTGACGCCATCGCCCGCATCGAGGCACAAGGCGACGGCCCGGTGACCGCGCGCAAACGGCTCAAGGCTGCGGCGTAGGCCGCCGCTCCAGGTGACGCTCGCGCAGGAACACGAACAGTCCCGAGGCCACGATAAGCACGATCCCCGCCACGCTTAGCCCGTCAGGCAGATCGCCGAAGATGTAGAAACCCAACACCGTGGCGCTGACGATTTCCAGGTATTGCAACGGTGCCAGCAGCGAGGCGGGTGCCAGCGACAGCGCGAAGCTCAGGCAGACGTGGCTCAGCGTTGCCACCACACCCAGCGCCACCAGCAGGCGCAGCATGTCGGGCGTCGGCCAGCTTGCATCGAGCGGGGCAAAACCGCTGCCCTTGAAGACCCAAAGAAGCGGCGCGGCCAGCGCCAGCGCCGCGAGCCCGGTATAGACCTGAAGTGTGATCGGGTGCATCCGCGTGGCCATCTGCCGCGTCAGGATCATGTAGAAGGCGAAACAAAGCGCCGTCACCAGCGGCAGGAACGCCACCGCCCCTACCTCCTGAAACGACGGCTGGATGATGAGCAGCGCGCCCGCGAACCCCACGCCGCAGGCGATGTAGCGGCGCGGGCCGATGGGCTCGCCCAGAAGCAGGCCGCCCAGCAGCGTCAGGATGAACGGCTCGACGAAGAAGATGGCAATCGCATCGGCAATCGGCATGAAGCGCAGCGCGGTGAAGAAAAAGGCCGTGGCCACCAGCAAGAGCGCGCCGCGGAGAAGGTGGAGCCCGATCTCGCGTCGCCCGGGTCGATGCAGCCAACCGAAGGTCATCGCCACGGGCAGGAGCAGACCCGCCTGGAACAGGAACCGCGTGGCCGCCACCAGCCCCACGGCGACCGCCCCGCCGATGAGCTTGGCGAAACTGTCCTGGAGCGGAGCCAGAACGCAGAACCCGATCATCAGAAGGATGCCCAGCGACATCCGGCCCGCGTTGTCCATCATGCACCCTCCCCCGGAGTGCCCACCTTCACGAAAATCGTCTGGTTGTCAAAGCCAAGGGCGCACGGGCGGTTGGGGGCAGGTTCGACCTCTGGATGGACGCATTGGCCTGGCATCATTGCGCGGCTACCCACAGGGTGCTCAAGGGGCCGCTTCAGTCCGATTGCCGGCCCACAAAACTGTACGTTTCCCGCTCAATCCACGCTTCTGAGCCGCGAGCGCTGTACCAGGGCTACGGCCAGCAACGGGGCCGCCACGGTTATCGCGGTCACGACGATGAGCAGAAAGCCAAGCTGGCTGTAGTCGGCGGGCGTGGTAACGGCGCCGGTCTCGGGGTCGGTCACCTCACGGGTGACGACAAAGACCTGGTTGAGATACTTGGTCAGCAGCGACCCGGCAGAGAGCGCGAGATTGGTGAAGGACGCCATCACCGCGAAGAACGTGGCTTTGAGATCGTCAGGTGCGTTGCGCGCGATCCAGGCGAGCATCGGGATCATCGCGATCTGGCCCAGCGGCGATTCGATCGCTGTGTCGAGGATGGCGATGAAACGCGCATCGACGACGCCGCCGGTCAGCGCCGCTGTCACCTCCTGCACGCCGTAATAGAGCCCGATATTCGGCAGCGACAGGACGCCCCCTGCGACTGTCAGCACCACCACGATCCAGACAATTGAATTGTTGGCCATGAGCGGGCGCAGGATCACCATACCCACCAGCGTCAGCATCGAGGTAATGAGCGACAGGATAGAGAGGAATTGCTGATCGAATCCCAGTTCGTCGATGGAGAACCAGGTATAGCCGTCACCGGGCCGCGGGGTGGCCCTGAAGATGAAGACGATGAGCGCCGTACCGATCAGCGTGCGCGCCTGCGCGACCGGTAGCACGGCGACAAGCTGGCGCATCAGCAGAAGCACGATCGTCAGCGATCCGGCGAAGATGATCTCCTGCCCGTAGGCGATCTCGCTTAGCCCGACGGTGAGCGAGACCGCGACGAACCCCGCGCCGCCGATGAAATACCACGGGTTGGGTTTTGTATCCTCTCCCGGTCGCTCGAACAGCGTATCGGCCTCAGCCGGGTCAAGCCCCGAGCGGATCAGCCCCCGGCGCGCGCGCCATTTCTGCACCCCCGCCAGCACCACGCCCGAGACCGACACCAGCGGAATCGCCAGCGCACTGAGGTAGATCGTGGCGTAGACCTGACGCTTGCCCTCGGCGTCCATCGCCTCGATCCCCGAAAACATGGTGATGTTGAGCGACGCCACCGCCACCGTCCCGAGGATCAGGGCAAAGCGGCCCAGCGTCTGCATCGTGGTGTGCAGGGCGCGCGACTCTTCCACCCCAATCTCACGACCGTCGGTGTCGATGCGCGGCACGGCCTCGACCGACATGGCGTCGGCCACAACGTCCTGGATCACAAGGCCCGAGGGCGCGAGCATGTAGGAGGCGATATACCACGCTGCCATCGGCATGATGGCGGTCATCATCTCGGTCTGCGTGAGCAGGAGGTACATGATGAGGACCGACAGCCCGATCAGCCCCGCGCCGACATAGACCAGCAGCCATTTCCACCGCCAGATGATGTCCACGAGGTGTCCCAGCGGCATCTTGAGCGCCCAGGGAAGCCCCGCCCAGAAGGCGAGCCCTGCAAGGTAGGCGGCCGACAGGTCGAGATATTCCTTAACGAAGAAGGTGCCGACGATTGCCGTCAGCCCCGAGAACCCGGCGGCGAAATAAACCATGAGCGGCGGCAAAAAGGTCCATCGCATCTGCCGCGCCAGGTCGATTACCACCGCGTTGAACCAGCCTTTGCGCAGTGTCGTGCTCATGCCGGTTCCCAGGTCGCGGTGGCGGACATCAGGGCATGTGCCACGGTCTCCAGCATATTGCCCGGCAGCATGACCAGCATCTTGGGTGCGGTAACCGACAGGTTCAACGGCCCAACCGTGCGGTTCGAGGTGCCTACGCGTCCGTCGGGCGCGAAGTTGATCCCGCCGATCGGCCATTCCAGCCCGTCGGACGCTCCTTCCACCGCGCCCATCGGGAATAGCGACACGCGGCGACCCGGTTCGAGCGGCAGATCCAGTACCGGTGGGCAGAGAAACATAAGGTCATGCGCGCCCAGCAGCACGCAGCGCCGCCCGGCGTGGCGCACCAGCGAGTTGCACGCGGCCATCTGGTGGTCGAGCCGGTCGCCGGTGAAACCCAACCCCAGGATCAGCGGCGCGTCGATGTGCTTGAGACATTTGTCAAAATCGGTGCTATCCTGATCGTGCAGCGGATGCAGGATGTCATCGGGCAGGCGGGCGCGGGTAGCGGCGCTGATGCTGTCGAAATCGCCGATCACCGCGCGTGGCATAAGCCCGGCTTCAAGCGCTGCATCCGCACCACCATCGGCGGCCACCACCACGGGCGCGAGACTCAGGGCGGCATCAAGATCGGAGCGCGCCACACGCGCACCGCCGATCAGTGAGATTGCCTCCTTTTCGCGAACAATCATTTCCCGTCGCCATTATCGTTGCGTTAATACCTGCGATGACACAATCGGGCCACGAAATGATACAGTAAAGATCGAAGAATCGGGCCGCTTTGGTCGCGGAGGGTATGGTAAACACTGTCTTTGCAGACAAGCAAAGTGAGCATTTGACATGGTTGGTTCCAGTAAGATCCTGACGGTTTCCTACGGCACGTTTTCGTGCACGCTGGAAGGGTTTGACGAGTCGTTCGAGACGATGAAGGCGATTGCCGAATATTTCCGGGATCTTGCCGCCGATGACCGCTATTTCGGGGCCGAGCCCCCAACACCCGATGCCGACATGCTGGCGCGTATCGCCGAGCGCGAGATTGCGCGCCGGGTCGAGGCGCATGAACACGAGGGCCGGATCGTCCTGCGTGCGCAGGACAACGCGACCGTGGGCAAGGCGCTCGCCGAGGCGCTGAGCGCCGCACCCGGAGCGGAGACCGCTCCCGAGCCGGGGGCTGTGTCCGGGGAGGATTCCTCTCCCGATGAGAATAGCGCTGCCGAGGAAGAAATTGCACCTGAGATGGAGGCCGCGGCGGAGGAGCAGCCCACACCTGAAGAGGACCTTGCAGCCGACACGGCGGACACTCTCGAATCCGAGGAGGAGACCGAGACGGAGGCCTTGGAAACGGACACAGCGACGATTGAACCGCTGGAGCCCGAAGGTCTTGAGCGCGAAGACGAATCACCGGCACCTGAGACAGACGGGGAAGAGACCGCGAAGCCGCTGGTGCAGCAGGTGGATGATGCGGGTGTAGCCCCGCCTGCCACCGGGACCGATGATCTAAGTGCGCGGCTCGACCTCATCCGCTCGGTGGTTGGCGCGTCGGACACCTATGACGAGGACGAACATGCCCAGGACTTCGCGGACACCGCCGCGTCAGGGCCGATTGCATGGGACGAGGTGGCTGAGAACGACGACGCCGCGGCCCCCACCGGACAGGAGACCGCGGCCGCACCGCCTGAGGCGAACGAGGATGCAGATCCCCGGGATGAACGCGACGCATCCGCAGCAGAAACTCCGGCGCCCGAGACGCCGGTGGCGCGGGATAAGGACAGCCTGTTCGAGGACACGCTTGCCGCGCTCCTCGCAGATGCCACGCCGGTGGATGCGCAGGCCGGGGCTGCGACTGAACCGGAGACGTACACCGACGAGACCGGTGATGCGGCCCCGCCTGACGCCGATGACCGGGGCGGTGCGCGGGTGTTCAAGGTAAGCCGCGCCGATGTCGAGACCGCACGTGAGGGCGGGCTTCTAGACTCGCCGGACGAGGCAGGCGAGGACACGGTCAACATCTTCGGCGACGAGGCTGACGCGCTCAGCCCCGAGGACGAGGCAGAGCTGCAACGCGAACTCGCGAGCCTGGATGCAGAGCTTGGCGAGGAGATCGAGGCGGAGGATGAGGCGGAGACCTGGGACGAACCGGAGGTCGCCAGGGACGAGCCCACGCCCGATGCCGAACCTGCGCATGCGGCGCAGGCGAGGGGCGGGAAACGGACCGAGGTGTCGCGGATTTTCGACGAGACCGACAGCCATATGGCTGATCCCGGCTCGATGCGGCGACGCAACACGATCCAGCACCTGCGCGCCGCGCTCGCCGCCACCCGCGCCGAGAAGGCCGCGGGTGCGGACCTGGAGAAGAAGGTGGACGCCTCGCCCTATCGCGGCGATCTCGACGCTGCCGTTCGACCGCGTCGGGCGATGCCTGCCCCCGATGCCCCGCGCGGCACCCGCCCCGACGAGCCGCGCCCGGCGCCGCTCAAGCTGGTGGCCGAACAGCGCGTGGATACGGCGCGCACCCCGGTGCGTCCGCGTCGGGTGGCCGCCGCGGCGCGGTCCGAGGTGGTCGAGGCGCAGGACAAGGGCTTTTCCACCTTTGCCGAGGAATTGGGCGCGACCGATCTGCCCGACCTGCTCGAGGCTGCGGCCGCCTATCTCGCCGATGTCGAAGGCCGCAGCCAGTTCTCGCGGCCGATGTTGATGGGCAAGCTGCGCGAGATCGACGAAGAGGGTTTTTCGCGCGAAGACGGGCTGCGCTCATTCGGGCAGCTCTTGCGCGAAGGCAAACTGCAAAAGCTCTCGGGCGGGCGGTTTGCCGTGACCGAGGAGACCGAGTTCCGCGCGGCGGCGCGGCTTCGAGCCGGCTGAGTACAGGGGAGCGGCGACGCCAGAACCCCCGCCGTCCTGGCGGGTGGGCCACGCGTGTGCTTGGTTCGACATCGCAGAGCGCGTGTGCCTTGACCGTCCGTGTTCCTGCGCCCGGCCCCCCCCTTGTTTCGCGCGTTCAGCCGGATGAGAGCCTGGCCCGCGCGTGGGCAGAATACCCTAGCCGAACCGGCTCCATGCCGATTTCATGGCTGTCGCCATGTCGTCCCAGGCCTTGTCGGCACCGGTCTTGAAGTCCTGCCAAGCATCGGCGCCGGCGGCGTGGATTTTCCGGTACTGCGCCTCCATCTCGTCTCGCTTCTCGCGCAGCTCGCGGATCTGCTCCTGATACTTGCCCTGCATGTCGGCTGTTGCCTCTCGGGCCTGCGCCTGCAACTTCTCGATCTCGGCCTGCCACTGGTCGAGCTGTGCCTGCAGTTTCTTCTCGTATGTGTCTTTGTCCATCATTCACCTTCCTTTCGTCTGGCTACCTTATCATGTTCTTTACCTATGCAGTCTCGCCAAAGATGAAAGGGCCGCCGGTTTCCCGGCGGCCCCCACGGCACGTCTCAAGGGGTGCGCTGTCAGATGAACTTCTTGATTTCGCCCGAGCGCAGCCGCGACATGTAGCTGTCGAGCTCGCGCTTGACGATCGGCATCAGGAAGTAGAGGCCGATGATGTTGACCACCGCCATCGCAAAGATCGCTGCGTCGGAGAAGTCGATCACCGGGCCAAGCTGTGCCGCCGCCCCGATCACCACGAAGACGCAGAAGATCACCTTGAACACCAGTTCCTTGGTGTCGCCCTCGCCGAACAGGTAGGTCCAGGCCTTGAGGCCGTAATAGGACCAGGTGATCATCGTCGAGAAGGCAAAGAGCACCACCGCCAGTGCCAGCACGTAGGGGAACCAGCCGATGGCGCTGCCGAAGGCTGCCGAGGTGAGGCCGACGCCCGAGGTGCCGCCAACGGTCTGCACGCCGTTGCCCGCCTCGTTGAGCAGGTAGAGGCCGGTCTGCGGGTCGGTGACAAGCTGCTGGGTGATGATGATGACCAACGCCGTCATGGTACAGATCACGACGGTGTCGATGAACGGCTCGAGGAGCGAGACCAGCCCTTCGGTGATCGGCTCCTTGGTCTTGACAGCCGAGTGGGCGATGGCCGCCGAGCCGACGCCCGCCTCGTTCGAGAACGCCGCCCGCTTGAAGCCCTGGATCAGTGCACCGACCATGCCGCCCGCGACACCGAGCCCGGTGAAGGCGCCGGCGAATATCTGGCCGAAGGCCCAGCCGATCAGGTGATAGTTCATCGCGATGATGACGAGCGCGGTGCCGACATAGAGGATGCCCATGAACGGCACCACCTTTTCGGTCACGCGGGCGATGGATTTGATCCCGCCGACGATTACCGCGAATACGAGGCCGGCAAAGACCAGCCCGGTGATCCAGCCGGGATACTGCCCGACCACGCCGGTTATCTGCTGGTGCGCCTGGTTGGCCTGGAACATGTTGCCGCCGCCCAGCGCGCCGAGGATGCAGAAGATCGAGAACAGCACCGCGAGGATCTTGCCCCCCGGCAGGCCGCGTTCTGCAAACCCCTTGGAGAGGTAGTACATCGGGCCGCCCGAGACGCGCCCGTCGGGATATTCGTTGCGGTATTTCACCCCGAGCGTACATTCGGTGAATTTCGACGCCATGCCCATCAGGCCCGCGAGGATCATCCAGAAGGTGGCCCCCGGTCCGCCGATGCTGACCGCCACCGCGACACCGGCGATGTTGCCGAGGCCCACGGTCCCCGAGAGCGCCGTGGCGAGCGCCTGGAAGTGGCTCACCTCACCCGCGTCGTCGGGATCGGAATAGTCGCCCTTTACCAACGAGATGGCATGGCCGACGGCGCGGAACTGAACAAAGCCGAAATAGAGCGTGAAAACGGTGGCACCCACCACCAGCCACATCACGATCCACGGAAACGAGGTGCCGGGGAAATTCGAGAAGATGAGGCCGACGAACCAGCCGGTCGAGTCGGCAAAAATCTGGTTCACCTTGTCGTCGAGCGATATCGCCTGTTGCTGTGCAAAGGCCGGTGCGCCCACGAGCGCCAGCCCCGCCGCGGCCAGCGCCGCGGAGAATATGTTCTTGTTCATAATTTTGATCCCTGTTGTTAATCCGATCACGGCACGATGGTGCAGGGCACCGGTGCGGTCTGCACCAGCGTTCCCGCGACCGAGCCGAAGATGCGTGCCTCGAGCGCCGAGGAACCCTCGCGCCCAACGATGATCTGCACCGCCCCCGTCTCGGTGGCGATCTTGCCGAGCATCTCGGCGATGTTGCCGTAGCGGATCACCGTTTCCACCGAAACACTGCTGTCGGTCAATTCCGCGACGACCGGCCCGAGCACCGCCTCTTCGGCGCGCTCCATTTCCTCGCGGCGGCGCATGTGCCGCTCCTCGAGCTCGGAAGGTGTGAGAAACGAATATGGCGACCATTCGAGCACATGCGCCAGGACGATCGCACCGCCCTGCGCCTTTGCCCGCGCGACCGCGAACTCCAATGCGCGTCGCGCTGCGACACTGCCGTCGTAGCCGACGACGAATTTATCGGACATCTGTAGACTCCCTCGTAGTTGCGTCATCCGGACTCGTATGTGACCCGGTAGTTGAAATTAGCAGAACCCCGCGTCACGATTGTCCCGAAATCGACCGGTTATCAGTCCGAACGCGCTTGAATCCGGCCGGTTCGCGCGCCAGATGAAAGGAAATTCGATTTTTTGAGAACTGATGCCTGCGGCGTGCTGTCGCGCGACGTTCAGTAGCTGTAATCGGCGTAGATGCGACTCAGGTCGCCTTGCCAGTCACCGTGGTAGCGCTCGAGCAACTCGTCGGCAGGGGTCTTGCCAGTCTCCACGCTCTCGCGCAGCGTGCCGAGGAAATGCGTCTCGTCGGGGATCATCCCACCGCCGCCGGCGCGCCCGCGCGCGCGCAGCCCCGCCTCGGCGATGTCGAGCACCTCGCGCGCGAGGTCGTGCATCGCGATGTCGCCGGCCCGCGCCTGAAGCCCATCGACGCTCGCGGCCACGCGCAGCGCCTCACGGGTCTCGGCGGTCCAGGATTTGCACAGGTCCCAGGCCGCGTCGAGCGCACCCTGGTCATACATCAGACCCACCCAGAAGGCCGGGAGCGCGCAGAGCCTGCGCCACGGGCCGCCATCGGCGCCGCGCATCTCCATGAATTGCTTGATCCGCGCCTCGGGGAAAATTGTGGTGAGGTGATCGGCCCAATCGGACAACGTGGGTTTCTCGCCGGGCAGGGCGGGCAGTTCCCCGCGCAGGAAATCGCGAAAGGATTGGCCCAGCGCGTAGTGATAGACGCCGTCGCGATAGACAAAATACATCGGCACATCGAGCGCGTAATCGGCATAGGCCTCAAACCCGAACCCGTCGTCGAAGACAAATGGCAGCATGCCCGTCCGGTCCGGGTCGAGATCGCGCCAGACGCGGGCCCGCCACGACTTGTGGCCGTTAGGCTTGCCCTCGAAAAACGGCGAATTGGCAAAGAGCGCGGTGGCGACCGGTTGCAGGGCGAGGGCCACGCGGAACTTTTGCACCATGTCCGCCTCGGAGCCGAAATCGAGGTTCACCTGCACGGTGCAGGTGCGATACATCATGGTTTTACCCATCGTGCCGACGCGGTCCATGTAATCGGTCATCAGCCGGTAGCGCCCCTTGGGCATGACCGGCATCTCCTCGTGCCGCCAGATCGGCGCGGCCCCCAGCCCGATAAAGCCAACGCCCACCTTGTCGGCAATGTCTTTTACGTCCGCCAAGTGCTCGTTCACCTCGTCACAGGTCTGGTGGATGTTTTCGAGCGGCGCGCCGGACAGTTCCAGTTGTCCGCCCGGTTCCAGGCTCACGTTGGCGCCATCCTTTTCCAGCCCGATGAGCTTGCCGGCCTCCTCGACCGGGGCCCAGCCGTGCCCGTCGCGCAGCCCTTCCAGCACGGCGAGGATCGAGCGGCGGCCCTCGTAGGGCAGGGGGCGCAGGGTGTCGCGGCAATAGCCAAACTTCTCGTGCTCGGTGCCGATACGCCAATCGTCGTGTGGCTTGCAGCCGCTTTCGAGATATTCTGCCAGTTGCGCGTGGTGCTCGATCGGCCCGCCGCCGGATTGGGGAATGGACATGCGCGGGCCTCCTGCGCGGTGTGCTTCGGTTAGGGGGTCAGAGTTGGCGGCATTCGGCGCGGGTGTCAATGCAGCCTTGGCCGCTTAGCCTCCCGGCCTGCTCGTTCCCACAGAAGGTGCTGGCCGGGCGCGGGACGGCGCATCGCCGCCACGACCTGCCCGCTGCGCAGCCCCGGCAGCGTGGCGAAAGCGTCGAACAACGCGTCCGCCCCCTCGGCATCGAGCGGGATCGCGAGATCGGGCTGGCCAGGCTGCGACAGCAGCCAGCGGCGCGTCCCGTTTGCATCCAGCATGAGCGCGGTCATTTCCGAAAGCGCGACCGCGCCGCCGGTCTGCGGCCCGAGATAGGCTATGAGCCCCTCGTCGATCACCACCACGCCGGGCCCGCCCGCCCCGGTGCGAAAGCGCGCGCGCTGCACCCCGGCCAGCCCCAGCGCCACCGCCACCGCGATAAGCACCCAGCCCAGCGCCTGCACGATCCCGGTGCCGCCCAGCACCCACCAAAGCCCCAGAATGCCGGCCCCCGTCCCCGCCAGCACCTCGCGCCAGCGCCAGAGCGCCGCGCGCGCCTGCGGGCGGATGAGGCTCATGTCCAGTCCCCGCAGGTCGTCTGCCATAGCGTGAGCGCCGCGACGGCGGCGGTATCCGCGCGCAGGATGCGCGGCCCCAGGGCCACCGGATGGGCAAAGGGCAGGGCTGAGAAACGGGCGCGCTCGGCGTCGGAAAAGCCGCCTTCAGGGCCGATCAGCACGGCCCATGGCTGCCCTCGCCCGTCAGGGGGCAGGGCGCAGGCACCGCCTGCAAGCGCCTCGTCGCAGAACATCAGGCGGCGGTTCGCGGGCCAATCCGCGAGCAGTGAATCGAGCCTGTGCAGGCCAGTCACCTCGGGAACATAGGTGCCGCCGCATTGCTCGGCGGCCTCGACGGCGTGCGCCTGCAACCGGTCCTGCCGGACACGCTCGGAATTGGTGAAATCGGTCTGCACCGGCAGGATGCGCGCGGCCCCCATCTCGGCGGCCTTTTCCACGATGAAATCGGTTCGTGCCTTCTTGATCGGCGCGAACAGCAGCCACAGGTCCGGCGGGTCGCGCTGCGGCGCGGTCTGCGTCTCGCAGGCGAGCGTGCCGCCGCGCTTGCCGGCCTCGGTGACGGTGGCCCGCCATTCGCCATCGCGCCCGTTGAACACGGCAACGCCGTCGCCCGGGCCGAGCCGCATCACCGAAAAGAGGTAATGCGCCTGCGCGCGGTCGAGAGACAGGGTTTGCCCTTCCCCCAGTGGGTGCTCTACATACAGCCTGATCCGCGATCCACTCATGGGGTTAGCATATGAGCGCAGCAAACCGGACACCAGAGGCCGAAGGCACCGTGGCCGATGCCTATCGGGGCAATTGGGTGGATCGCTATGCCCCTGCCGCCGCGCGCCCCTACCTGCGGCTCAGCCGCGCAGATCGACCGATCGGTACCTGGCTGTTGCTGCTGCCGTGCTGGTGGGGGCTGGTGCTGGCGATGCTGGCCGACGGGCGCGCGGGCTGGTTTGACGCGTGGATTTTCGCGGGCTGCGCCATTGGCGCGTTTCTGATGCGCGGGGCGGGCTGCACCTGGAACGACATCACCGACCGAGACATCGACGGGTCGGTGGCGCGCACCGCCTCGCGGCCCATCCCCTCGGGGCAGGTGGGGGTGCGCGGCGCGCTGGCGTGGATGTGCGCGCAGTCCCTCGTGGCGTTCGCCATCCTGCTCACGTTCAACGCGGCCGCCATCGCGCTCGGGGTTCTCGCCCTCCTGCCGGTGGCGGTCTATCCCTTTGCCAAGCGGTTCACCTGGTGGCCGCAAATCTTCCTCGGGCTCGCCTTCAACTGGGGTGCGCTTCTTGCGTGGACGGCGCATTCCGGGCGGCTCGAGGCACCAGCGGTGGTGCTCTACCTCGCGGGGATCGCGTGGACGCTTTTCTACGACACGATCTATGCCCATCAGGACGCCGAGGATGACGCGCTGATAGGGGTGAAATCCACTGCGCGGCTATTTGGCGACGACTCGCCGCGCTGGTTGCGGCGGTTTCTCATGGCCTGCGTGCTCTTGATGATGGTGGCGGTGATTCTTGCCGCGCCTGCGGGGCGGCCCGTGGCGCTGGTCGTGGCCTTGTGCGGGGTCTGGGCGATGGGCTGGCACCTCTTCGGGCAGTTGCGGCGGCTGCGGCTCGATGACAACGCGCGGCTGTTGGCGCTTTTCCGCTCGAATCGCAACGCGGGGCTGTTGCCGGTGCCGTTTTTCGCCATTGCGTTGCTGGTGTGATTGCGCTCGGGTGTCACGGTGCCTAAAACGCAGGCGAGTGCAACGACACGAGGTCGCATGTCCTGGCGCCTGTCCACGATCTTTTCCATCGGCGGAGCCTTTGCGGGGGCCGCCGCGCTGTCCATGCTGGCCGCCGGCTTTGCGGTGAGTGCCATCGAGGACGGCTCGCGCCGCGCAGTGCGCGATGCACTCGACAGGCAAGGCATGGTCTGGGCCGAGGTGGGCACTGACGGGTTGCAGGTGTTCCTCGCCGGGACCGCGCCGGACGAAGCCGCGCGCTTTGCCGCGCTGTCTGTCGCAGGCCAGGTGGTCGATGCTACAAGGGTGATCGACCAGACCGTGGTGGAAGAGGCCGAGCCGCTCACGCCGCCGCAATTCGCCATCGAGATCCTGCGCAACGAACGGGGCATTTCGCTCATCGGGCTGGTGCCCGCCGCGCTTGACCGACAAGAACTTCTCGAGGATATCGCGCAGGCGACGGACGGGGCGCCGGTCGCCGACCTGCTCGATGCTGCCGATTACCCGGCGCCCGAGAGCTGGCAGCCCGCGTTGCGCCACGCGTTGCACGCGCTCGGCAGCCTGCCACGCAGCAAGATATCGGTGACCGCCGAGCGCGTTTCAGTCACGGCCATGGTCGACAGCGCCGAGGAAAAGCGACGCATCGAGACCGATCTGGCGCGGCGCAGCCCCGAGGATGTGCGCCTCGCTCTGGATATTTCCGCGCCGCGCCCGGTGATCACGCCGTTCACGCTGCGCTTTGTCATCGACGAACGTGGTGCGCGCTTTGACGCCTGTTCAGCCGATACCGAGGAGGCACGAGAGCACATCCTGCGCGCCGCCGCGCGTGCGGGGCAGGAGGGGCGCGCGGAATGCGTTGTCGGCATGGGTGTGCCGTCGCCGCACTGGGCACGCGCCGCCGAACAGGCGATCGACGCGCTGGCGCGTCTCGGAGCGGGCAGCGTCACGCTCACCGATGCAGATATCTCCCTGCTGGCACAGCCGGGCACCGATCAGGCGCTGTTCGACGACGTGGTTGGCGCGCTCGAAGGGGCGTTGCCGGAGGTTTTCGCGCTCGATGCCACGCTGCCGCCCCCACCTGACGAGAAGAGCGCGCCGGTGGTGCAGGAGTTCATCGCTACGCTGTCGCCCGAGGGGCAGGTGCTGTTGCGTGGGCGCATCGGCAGCGCGCGGATGCGCGACACCGCGACGAGCCTGGCTCAGGCGCGTTTTGCCGCGGATGCGGTGCATGTGACCGCGCGTGTGGCCGAGGGGCTTCCGAAGGACTGGCCGATGCGCGTGCTACTCGCCATCGAGGCACTCTCGCATCTCAACAGCGGTGCGGTGACGGTGACGCCTGATTCCGCCATGGTGCGCGGCAAGTCGGGGCGCAAGGAAGCAGGCACCGCCATAGCGCAGCTCCTGGTCGACAGGCTGGGCAGCAGCGAGCCGTTCGATCTCGACGTGACCTATGTCGAGCAGCTCGATCCCGTAGCCGCGCTGCCCACACCCGAAGAGTGCGAGGCGCGCATCGCCGCGGTGCAGGACGACCGCAAGATCGGATTCGAGCCGGGATCGGCGCGGATCGACGGAACGGGAGCCACGATTCTCGACGAGATCGCCGTGATCCTGAAGGAATGCGGCGAGATCCGTATGGAGGTGGCGGGCCATACCGACAGCCAGGGTCGCGAGGAGATGAACGCCCGGCTGAGCCTTGAGCGGGCACGCGCCGTGCTCGACGAATTGCGCCTGCGCAGGGTGCTTACCTCCGGGCTCGAGGCGAAGGGTTATGGCGAGAGCAGGCCAATCGCCGACAACGACACCGAGGAGGGCCGCGAAACCAACCGCCGCATCGAATTTCGCCTGATCCGGCCCGATCCTGCCCCCGAGGAGCAAACGGGCCTTGAAAGCGCCGAGGATACGGGGGACAAGGAGGAAGGGAAAGAAGAGGCCGGTCAGGACAGCACCGCCGATGAACAGAACTGAATTCATCATCGCGACCGCGATCGTGCTCTTCGTGGCATTCTGCGTGGGCTGGTTTGCCAACTGGCTGATACACCGTTTCGTGCGGGTGCAGCCCTCAGAGGTGGGCGAACTCGAGCGTCTCGCGCAAGAATTGCACGAGGCCGAGGAGACGCGCGACCAGGCGATCACCTACCTGCAACAGCGCGAAGCGGAACTGACCAATCAGCTCAGCCAGACCGAGGCCGAACTCTCGGCGACGATGGAGGGGCTGCGCGAGGCCCGCTACGAGGCCGAGCAGTTGCGCGTCCATCTGGAAAAGATCACCCGGCAGGCCGCCGAGTAAGACGGTAAGGCCGGACAAGAAAAAAGGGCCGCACGTGGCAGCCCTTTTTCGCTGTGAACCTGTCCAATCTCAGTTGGGCGACATGCCGATGTGATCGCCCACGGCCACCATGTCGTGCAGAAGCTTGGTGGCATCGTCGATAAGACCATGCTCGTCGGCGTTCTGTTCCTTCACGCGGTTGAGGCGCTCGGTTGCCTCGTCCACCATCGACTGGAAGTCTTCTTTCGTCACGTCCGCGCGCGGCAGGGCACGCTCGGCCAGGACCGAGATGCTCTGCCCGTTGATTTCGGCGAAACCGCCAGTGACGACGTATTCCTTGTCGCCATCGACCCCCGATACCCGAACGATGCCGGGGCGCAGCGTCGTGATGAGCGGTGCGTGATCGGGCAGGGCCGTCATGTCGCCCTCGGCACCGGGAATCAGCACCTCGCGCGCCTCCACCGAAGCGAGAAGACGCTCGGGGCTCACGAGATCGAATTGCACTGTCTCAGCCATATCGGCCTCCTCTTGTGGCAGCTGGCGGGCCGATGGCCCGCCGCGCGGCGCTTAGGCAGCGGCTGCGGCCATCTTCTCTGCCTTGGCAACCACGTCGTCGATACCGCCCACCATGTAGAAGGCCCCCTCCGGCAGGTGGTCGTATTCGCCCGCGACCACGGCCTTGAACGATTTGATCGTCTCTTCAAGCGGCACCTGGATGCCGTCGGAGCCGGTGAACACCTTGGCCACGTCGAAGGGCTGCGACAGGAAGCGCTGGAGCTTGCGGGCGCGGGCCACGGTCAGCTTGTCCTCTTCGCTGAGTTCGTCCATCCCGAGGATGGCGATGATGTCCTGAAGCGCCTTGTAGCGCTGCAGGATGCCCTGCACGTCGCGCGCGACCTGGTAGTGCTCCTCGCCCACGATCTGCGGGTCCATCAGGCGCGAGTTGGAGTCGAGCGGGTCCACGGCGGGGTAGATGCCGAGCTCGGAAATCGCACGCGACAGCACCGTGGTGGCGTCGAGGTGGGCGAAGGTCGTCGCCGGGGCCGGGTCGGTGAGGTCGTCCGCCGGCACGTAGACGGCCTGGATGGACGTGATCGAGCCCTGCTTGGTCGAGGTGATGCGTTCCTGCATCTGGCCCATGTCGGTGGCCAGCGTCGGCTGGTAGCCCACGGCCGAGGGGATGCGGCCCAGAAGTGCCGACACCTCGGAACCCGCCTGCGTGAAGCGGAAGATGTTGTCGACGAAGAACAGAACGTCGGTGCCCGACTGATCGCGGAACTGCTCGGCCAGCGTCAGGCCGGTCAGTGCGACACGGGCGCGGGCCCCCGGCGGCTCGTTCATCTGGCCGTAGACGAGGGCCACCTGGCTTTCCTCGAGGTTGTCGGGCTTGATGACGTTGGATTCGATCATCTCGTGGTAGAGGTCGTTGCCCTCACGGGTCCGCTCGCCGACACCGGCGAACACCGAGTAGCCCGAGTGCACCTTGGCGATGTTGTTGATCAGTTCCATGATGAGAACCGTCTTGCCCACGCCGGCGCCGCCGAACAGGCCGATCTTGCCGCCCTTGGCGTAAGGAGCGAGAAGGTCCACCACCTTGATGCCGGTCTCGAGGATTTCGCTCTCGGTCGACTGTTCGTCGAATTCCGGTGCGGGTTGGTGGATGGCGCGGGTCTCGTCGGCGTTGACCGGGCCCTGTTCGTCCACTGGCTCACCGACCACGTTGATGATGCGGCCCAGCGTGGCATTGCCCACCGGCACCGAGATCGGCGAACCGCTGTCCGTCACCTCCTGCCCGCGCACAAGACCCTCGGTCGCGTCCATCGCGATGGTGCGCACGGTATTCTCGCCGAGGTGTTGCGCAACCTCCAGGATCAGCTTCTTGCCGTGGTTGTCGGTTTCCAGCGCGTTCAGGATCGCGGGCAGGTGGTCGCCGAACTGAACGTCCACCACGGCACCGATGACCTGAGTCACTTTGCCTTTTGCGTTTGCCATGTTTCGTCTCCGGTTTGTCTTTACAGCGCTTCCGCGCCGGAAATGATTTCAATCAGCTCGTTGGTGATCACGGCCTGGCGCGAGCGGTTGTACTCGATGGTCAACTTGTCGATCATCTCGCCCGCGTTGCGGGTCGCGTTGTCCATCGCCGACATCCGTGCCCCCTGTTCCGAGGCCCCGTTTTCAAGCAGCGCGCTGAAGATCTGCGTGGCGACGGCGCGCGGCAGAAGCTCTGTGAGGATCGCGTTCTCGTCGGGCTCGAAGTCGTAGAAGGTGCCGGTATCGACATCCTCCGCGTCTCCGGTATCGACGGGAACGATCTGCTGTTTGGTTGGGATCTGGGTGACCACATTCTGGAACTGCGAGTAGAAGATCTTGGCCACGTCGAACTCGCCCGCGTCGAAACGGCTGAGCACGTTGGCCGCGACCGTCTGCGCATCGGCATAGCCCACGCGCTTGACCTCGGTCATGTCGACATGATCGACGAAGTATTGACCGTAGTCGCGCTTCATCGCGTCGCGGCCCTTCTTGCCAACGGTGATGATCTTTACCGTCTTGCCCTGCGCCAGCAGGTCGGCGGCATCGGCCTTGGCGAGCTTGGCGATGTTGGCGTTGAAGCCGCCGCACAGCCCACGTTCGGCGGTCATCACCACCAGCAGGTGCACCTTGTCGTCACCGGTGCCCCTGAGCAGGGGGGGCGCATTCTCGGCGTCACCCACGGATGCGGCCAGCTTGGCCATCACCGCGTTGAACCGCTCGGTGTAGGGCCGCGACATTTCCGCGGCCTCCTGCGCGCGGCGAAGCTTCGCCGCGGCAACCATCTGCATGGCCTTGGTGATCTTGCGGGTCGATTTGACCGACGCGATCCTGTTTTTCAGGTCCTTGAGATTCGGCATTGCCTTATCTCCCCCTTAAGCGAAGTCGGCGGCGTATTCGTCCAGCGCAGCCTTGATCTTGTCCTCGGCCTCACCCTTGATCTTGGGATCCTCCTTGGTGATGTAGTCCAGGAGGTCCTGATGCTTGCCGCGCAGGTGCTTGAGCAGCCCCTGCTCGAACCGGCCCACATCGCCCACGGGCATCTTGTCGAGATAGCCTTTGGTGCCGGCGTAGATGACGCACACGATCTCGGCGTTGGAGAGCGGTGAATACTGCGCCTGCTTCATCAGTTCGGTCAGGCGCGCACCGCGGTTGAGCAGCTGTTGCGTGGCGGCGTCGAGGTCCGATCCGAACTGCGCGAAGGCCGCCATCTCGCGATACTGCGCAAGCTCGAGCTTGACCGGCCCCGCGACCGATTTCATCGCGCTGGTCTGTGCCGAGCCGCCAACGCGGCTGACCGAAAGGCCGGTGTTCACGGCCGGGCGGATACCCTGGTAAAACAGGTCCGTCTCGAGGAAAATCTGACCGTCGGTGATCGAGATCACGTTGGTCGGGATAAAGGCCGAGATGTCGCCGGCCTGCGTCTCGATGATCGGCAGAGCGGTGAGCGAGCCCGAACCGTTTTCCTCGTTGAGCTTGGCCGAACGTTCCAGCAGGCGAGAGTGGAGGTAGAACACGTCACCCGGATAGGCCTCGCGCCCCGGCGGGCGGCGCAGAAGCAGTGACATCTGGCGATAGGCCACCGCCTGTTTCGACAGGTCATCGTAGATGATGAGCGCGTGACGCCCGTTGTCGCGGAAATGCTCGGCCATCGCGGTGGCGGAGTAGGGCGCGAGGAACTGCATCGGCGCGGGGTCGGACGCGGTGGCGGCTACGACGATCGAATACTCGATCGCGCCGCTTTCCTCGAGCTTCTTCACGAGCTGCGCCACGGTCGAGCGCTTCTGGCCGACGGCGACATAGACGCAGTAGAGCTTCTTGCCCTCGTCGTCGCCCGCGGCCTCGTTGTAGGATTTCTGGTTCAGGATCGTGTCGAGCGCCACGGCGGTTTTGCCGGTCTGGCGGTCGCCGATGATGAGCTCGCGCTGGCCGCGACCGATCGGGATCATCGCGTCCACCGACTTGAGGCCCGTGGCCATCGGCTCGTGCACCGATTTGCGGGGGATGATGCCCGGCGCCTTGACGTCGGCGAGGCCGCGCGTGTCGGACTTGATCGGACCCTTGCCATCGAGCGGGTTGCCGAGGCCATCGACGACCCGGCCCAGAAGCCCGTCACCGATCGGCACGTCCACAATGGACTTGGTGCGCTTGACGGTGTCGCCTTCCTTGATGTCGCGGTCCGAGCCGAAGATCACGACACCCACGTTGTCGCTCTCGAGGTTGAGAGCCATGCCCATCACGCCGCCCGGAAACTCCACCAGCTCGCCGGCCTGCACGTTGTCCAGCCCGTGCACGCGTGCGATCCCGTCACCCACGGACAGCACCCGACCGATCTCGGCGACCTCGGCCTCCTCGCCGAAATTCTTGATCTGGTCCTTCAGGATCGCAGAAATCTCTGATGCTTGGATACCCATTTATCCGACCTCTTTCATTGCATTCTGGAGGGAATCGAGCCGCGAGCGGATCGAGGTGTCGATCATCTTCGAGCCCACTTTGACGACAAGACCGCCGATGAGGCTTTCATCGACGGTCGTTTTCAGTTTCACATCGCGCCCGATGCGCGCCTTGAGCGTTTTCGCGAGATTGTCGGACTGAGCCTTGCTCAGCGCCTTCGCGCTGGTCACTTCGGCCTTCACCTCGCCCTTGTCTTCGGCGATCATCTCGCCAAGCTGGGCTATGAGCTGCGGCAGCACGAAAAGCCTGCGCTTGGCCGCCATCAGGCCGAGCCCGTTCTTCAGTTCCGGGACGAGCCCCATCTTGTCTGCGACCGCGACGATGCCTGCCCCTTGCTCGGCACGGCTCAACACCGGCGAGCCGACGAGCGCGCGCAATTCCGCGCTGGCATCGAGTGCTGCGGAGAGATCATCGAGATTGGCCTCGAGCGCGGCGAGGGACTCGGCCGCCTTCGCGAGCTCGAAGATGGCGGTGGCATAGCGCGCGGCGATGCCGGATGAAATCGAAGCTGGTTCGGACACGTCCACCCTTCCGATAATCTGGCCCCGGTTGAACCCGCTTGACGCAAGGTCGCGGCCGGGGGCGTTGTCATACGATGAGACTTACGAAACACCGAAATTCGGCTGGGGTGTAGCAGAGGCTTTGCTGTCGGGCAAGCGGCTTCGAAACGATTGTATACTGTAGAATACCGCGCCCTTTCAAGGACTTGAACCCGCTGCGACCGAATGCACACCCCACCCTATGCAAAAAAGACCGTTTTCCGCACTGTTTTACCCAGCCAAACAGCCCGAGATTCCCCGTCTAACGCCCCGGATCCCGGACCAGCAGCCCCTCGTAGATCGGCTCCAGCGACGATGCCTCGAACAGCGATGACACGCTCGTGCCGTTCCAGATGTTCAGGATCGCCTGTGCGAAGATGGGCGCAGTGGGTACGATACGGATATTGGGAGTGGCGGCCACAGCCTCGGTGGGCTGGATCGTGTCGGTGATGACCATCGACTTGAGCTTGGAATTGGTGATCCGCTCCACCGCGGGTCCGGACATGACACCGTGGGTGGTATAGGCATGGACCTCGCGCGCGCCGTTCTCCAGCAGAATCTCGGCGGCCTTGCACATGGTGCCGGCCGTGTCGCACATGTCATCGATGATGATGCAGATCTTGTCGGTCACGTCGCCGATGACCGTCATCTCGGCAACCTCACCCGCCTTTTCCCGGCGCTTGTCCACGATAGAGAGGGGCGCGTTGATCCGCTTGGCCAGCTCACGCGCCCGCGCTACTCCGCCCACGTCGGGTGAGACGATCATCACATCGTCCAGCGCGTCAGTGAATTGTGCCTTGATATCGAGCGCGAAGACCGGTGAGGCGTAGAGATTGTCCACCGGGATGTCGAAGAAGCCCTGTATCTGCGCGGCGTGCAGATCCATCGTCAGCACCCGCTCGATGCCTGCACCAACAATCATGTTGGCCACCAGCTTCGCCGAGATGGGTGTGCGCGCCTTGGTGCGGCGGTCCTGTCTCGCATAGCCGAAATAGGGAATGACCGCCGTGATCCGCCGTGCCGAGGACCGGCGCAGCGTGTCTGCCATGATGAGCAACTCCATCAGGTTGTCGTTGGCGGGCTTCGACGTGGGTTGGATGATGAACATGTCTTCGCCGCGCACGTTCTCGAAGACCTCGACGAACACCTCCTGATCGTTGAACCGCTCTACCCGCGCATCCACCAGCCCGACGGTTTTGCCGCGATGCATGGACATGCGGCGTGCGATGGCCTTGGACAAGGGCATGTTGGCATTGCCCGAAATCAGCTTCGGTTCGGTATTGGCAGGCATGGCGATGTTCCCGGGATTGTCTCTATGACAGATTCGTGATGTTGCGCCTCGCTTAGCATGGCCCTACCGTCACGCAAACCTGTGCCGCAACGGAGAGTGCCGAAATGACCCATATCGACTATTATTTCTCCACCCTGTCGCCTTTTGCCTATCTCGCCGGGGATGGGCTTGAACGGATCGCCGCGCGCCACGGGGCGGACGTGACCTACAAGCCGCTCGACATCATGGCGCTGTTCGCGCGTACCGGAGGCACGCCGCCGGCCGAGCGCCACCCCTCGCGCAATGTCTACCGCGCGCAGGAACTGGCCCGACAGGCCACAAAGCGCGGCATGGCCCTGAACCTCAAGCCCGCGCATTGGCCGACCAACCCGGCGCCGTCGTCCTACGCGATCATCGCCGCGCAGAACGCGGGCGGCGGCGATACCGGGGCGCTGGTGCAAAGCGTGCTGCGCGCGTGCTGGGCCGAGGAGCGCGACATCGCCGAGGACGCGGTGGTGCGCGACTGCCTCGAGGGGGCAGGCTTTGACCCGGCGCTCGCCGATAGCGGGCTTCTGAGCGGCGCCGAGACCTATGCCGCCAATCTCGAGGAGGCGGTCGAGGCGGGGGTATTCGGCTCGCCTTTCTACGTGGTGGATAGCGGCCAGATGTTCTGGGGACAGGACCGGCTGGAGGATCTCGACATGCATCTCGACGGTCGACTCTGACCCATGCCCCGCGACCTGCGCGCGGGGCGCGCGACGCATTGGCAGATCATGGGACAGGGCGCGCGCCCGGGCCTCGCCATCCACTGCTCGCTCGGCCATGCCGGTAGCTGGGTCGCTCTTGGACGTGACCTGTCCGACCTGCTGACGATCACCGCCTTCGACCTGCCCGGCCACGGGCTGAGCGCGTCGTGGGACGGGGCGGGCGAGATACAGGCTGCGAGCACCGCCATCGCCGCCGCTTTCCTCGATGGTCCCGCCGATATCATCGGCCATTCCTTCGGCGCGACGGTGGCGTTGCGACTGGCGGTCGAGCACCCGCAGCTTGTACGCTCGCTGAGCCTTTATGAGCCGGTGTTCTTTGCCGTTGCGCTGGCCGACCGGCCCGATTTGCGCGCGGGTCACGAGGCGGAGATGGCTACGTTCCGGGCGGGCATGGAGGCGGGCGACATGGAGATGGCGGCGCGCGGGTTCCTCTCGGTCTGGGGCGATGGCGAGGGCCTTGACGCGATGCCCCCGGCGATCCGCGACCGAATTGCCGCGCAGATGCCGCTCATCGTGGCAGCCGCCGCGGCACTCTACGAAGATGCTGGCGGGATGCTGGCATCAGGCGCGCTCACCCGCATCGAGACCCCGGTGCTGCTGATGGAGGGCGCGCGCTCTCCGGCGATCATAGCCGCGATCAATGACGCCCTTGCCGCCCGCCTGCCACAGGCGAGCCGTGCGCGCATCGACGGGGCCGGGCACATGGGGCCGATCACCCATCCGCGCACCGTGGCCGATGCGATCCGCGGCTTTCTCAGCCCCGCCCGTGCGGCGCGTCGTAATCCAGAACCGGGTTGATCGGGATGATCCGGTGAGGGTTCACCGTCTCATGGCTGTAGTGGTAGTGGCGCACGATATGGTCGAAATTCACCGTCTCGCGCACGCCGGGCCATTGGTAGAGTTCGCGAACATAGCCCCAGAGGTTCGGGTAGTCGATGATGCGCTTTCGGTTGCATTTGAAATGCAGGTGATAGACCGGGTCGAACCGGATCAGCGTGGTAAAAAGCCGCCAGTCGGCCTCGGTCAGCCGATCACCCATCAGGTAGCGGTTCTCCGACAGGCGCTCCTCCAGCCAGTCGAGACTGTCGAAGAGCGGATAAACGGCGGCGTTGTAGGCCTCTTGCGTGGTGGCGAAGCCGGATTTGTAGACGCCGTTGTTGACGGTGTCGTAGATGCGCGCGTTCACGGGCTCGATGGCATCGCGGAGATCTTGAGGCCAGTAGTCGTCGGTATTGCCCGTGATCCCGTCAAAGGCCGCGTTGAACATGCGGATGATCTCGGAGCTTTCGTTGGACACGATGGTCTCTCGCTCCCGATCCCAAAGGATTGGCACCGTCACGCGGCCCGAGATGCCGGGATCGGCCTTGAGATAGATGTCGCGGGCGTATGGCAGCCCATAGAGCCGGTCGCCGGTGGCTCCGGGATAGTCGGTGCGGAATTCCCAACCATCCGAGAGCATGTCGGGATGCACGACAGAGACGCCGATATGACCCCCGAGCCCCTTCAGCGCACGAAAGATCAGTGTTCGATGCGCCCAGGGGCAGGCATAGGCGACGTATAGGTGATAGCGGCCGCTCTCGGCCTTGAAGCCGCCCTCGCCCGAAGGTCCCGGTGCGCCGTCCGACGTGATCCAGTTGCGGAATTTCGCCGTGGAGCGCACGAACTTACCACCGTGCGCGGCGGTGTCGTACCATGTGTCTTCCCACACGCCGTTGACCAGTTGTCCCATGCTCGGCCCTCCTTTGACCGCAAGGTAGGACCGATGCCCGGGGTGCAGTAGCCCCGGGGCCGCGCAGGCGACGTGCAGGGGCGCACAGGCGACAGGATGTCAGAGCTTGGAGCGCAGGTAGGCGGTTGCCGCGGGGCGCAGATTATCCGAGCCACGGCTGCGTTCCTCGTGCAGGATGTCGCGCAACTCGTTCAGGTTGGTCCGTCGCAGCAGGCTCTTGACCGGACCGATGGATGCGGGCCGCATCGACAGCGTCCGAAATCCCAGGGCCGTCAGGCAGGCCGCCTCGATCGGGCGTCCGGCATCCTCGCCGCAAAAGCTCAGCCGCGTGCCCAGCGTGGCACAGCGATAGACGATGCCCTCGAGGAAGTTGAGATAGCTCATGTCGAGCGTGTCGTAACGCCGCCGCACCCGCTCGTTCTCACGATCGGCGGCAAAGAAGAACTGCTTGAGATCGTTGCCGCCGACCGAGAGAAAATCCACCTCGTTGTAGAATGCGTCCGGCGCGAAGGCGATCGAGGGGGTCTCGAGCATGGCCCCCACCTCGATCTCGCTTGGCAGCGGATGGCCGAGGATGCGCTCGCGCTCCAGCGCCTTGTCCATCTCGGCGCGGGCGGCGCGGAACTCGTCGTGCTGCGCCACGAATGGAAACATCACCGACAACGGCCGCCCCTGCGCGCCGCGAATGAGCGCCTGAAGCTGCATCCGCATCACGCCCGGCTTTTCCAGCGCTACGCGCACCGCGCGCCAGCCCATCGCCGGGTTGGGCTCGTCCGTGGCCTTCATGTAGGGCAGCACCTTGTCCGAGCCGATGTCGAGTGTGCGAAACACCACGCGGCGGCCCTTGGCGGCATCCATGACGCGGCCATAGAGCGCGCTCAGCTCGGCGCGCTTGGGCATGTGGCTGCGGATGAGGAACTGCAATTCCGTGCGGAACAGACCGACGCCCTCGGCGCCCGAGCCTTCGAGGCTGGGCAGGTCGGCCATGAGCCCGGCGTTCATCTTGAGCGTGATATGCGTACCGCATAGCGTGTCGGCCGGTTTTTCGCGGATCGAGGCATAGCGCTCCTGCGCCTTGGCCTGCATCGCCATCTTGTCGCGAAACGCGGCCGTCACCGCATCGTCGGGTCGCAGGTGCACGATGCCCTGATCGCCGTCCACGAGGATCGAATCGCCGTTGAGCGCCTCGGTGGTGACTCGTCCGGCATGGATGACCAGCGGGATCGCAAGCGCGCGCGCCACGATCGCGGCATGCGAGCCGACCGCGCCTTCCTCCAGCACGATGCCGCGCAGGCTGCGGCCGTAATCGAGCAATTCCGCGGGGCCGATATTGCGCGCCACGAGGATCGGGTCGGCCGGGATTTCGGCGCCGGTCTCGTGGCCCTGCCCGGTGAGAATGCGCAGCAGGCGGTTGCTGAGGTCGTCGAGGTCGTGCAGCCGCTCGCGCAGGTAGGCGTCATTGACCTGCGCCATGCGCGCGCGAGCGGCGGATTGTTCCTTTTCGACCGCCGCCTCCGCAGACAGACCGCTGTCGATGTTGGCCTCCATTCGGCGCATCCAGCCTTTGGAGTTGGCGAACATCCGATAGGCCTCGAGCACATCGAGCTGTTCCTTGTCGCCGCCTTGCGCCGAATCGAGCATCCGGTCGACGCCCACACGGAGTGTCTCGACGGCTTCGTGCAGGCGCTCCATCTCGCGGGCCGGGTCCTCGGCGATCGGGTTGGTCACCACCACGCGCGGCTCGTGCAGCCAGACATGGCCCTGTGCCGCGCCCTCCTGAGCGCTTGCGCCACGGAACATCACCGGCTGGCTGTGCAGCGCGGTCATCGCCGCGCCCTCGCCCACGAAGGCCCCGAGTTCGGCCATCTCGGCGAGCACCATCGCGACTACTTCGAGCGCGTAGATCTCGTCTTCGGAGAATTGCCTCGCCTGCTTCGACTGTGTCACCAGCACGCCGAGCTTCTCGCCCAGCCGCTGGATGGGCACGCCGACGAAGGAGGAATACGCCTCCTCGCCGGTCTCGGGCATGTAGCGAAAGCCGGGGGCCGAGGGTGCGTCATCGGTGTTGATGACATTGCCCGATCGCGCCACCCGCCCGACCAAGCCCTCGCCCAGCCGCAGCCGGGTCTGGTGGACGGATTCGGCCTTGAGCCCCTCTGTGGCGCACAGTTCGAGGGTGTCCACGTCGCGGAACAGGTAGATCGAGCAGACCTCGGCGCGCATCTCCTCGGCGATGAGCCGGGTGATGCGATCGAGCCGCGTTTGCCCGCCGCCCTCTTCGGCCATGATCGAGCGCAGGCGTCCGAGCATCTGGCGGCTGTCGGTCTTCAACGTCACGCTCATCGCGCCTTGCCCCCCGGGGCCGGTTCAGAGGCGACCGTCCTGCCGCGCTTTGGCGTCGGGTCCGGCGTCAGGCCGCCTTGTCGAGATCAAACGCATCATGCAGGGCCTGAACCGCGAGTTCCATATATTTCCGGTCGATCAGAACGGAAATCTTGATCTCTGAGGTTGCAATGACCTTGATGTTGATTCCTTCGTCACAAAGCGTCTGGAACATCTTGGCCGCCACGCCGGACTGGCTGCGCATCCCGATGCCCACGGCAGACACCTTGGCCACGTCGGTATCCGCGATCAGGTCGTGATAGTTGATCTCGCCCGCCTCCTTGGCCGCGTTGAGCGCCTTTTCGGCGCGCCGGACCTGATCGGTGGGGCAGGAAAAGGTCATGTCGGTGCGGCCTTCTTCGGCGATGTTCTGGATGATCATGTCGACGTTCACGCCGGCCTCGGCCAGCGGGCCAAAGATCGCCGCTGCGATGCCGGGGCGGTCGGCGACCGATACGAGGGTCATCTTCGCTTCCTCGCGGGAATAGGCGATGCCGCTGACGATATTGGATTCCATGATTTCCTCCTCGGCACAGACAAGCGTGCCTGCCTCGTCGCTTTGTTCTTCGAAACTCGACAGCACCCGCAGCTTGACATTGTAGCGCATCGCGAGCTCGACGGAACGGGTCTGGAGCACCTTGGCCCCGAGCGAGGCCAATTCCAGCATTTCCTCAAACGCAATCCGGTCGAGCTTGCGCGCCTTGGCGCTGATGCGCGGATCGGTGGTGTAGACCCCGTCCACGTCGGTGTAGATATCGCAGCGCTCTGCACCGAAGGCAGCGGCGAAGGCAACGGCCGTGGTGTCCGAGCCGCCGCGACCCAGCGTGGTGATGCGGCCCTCGGGGCTGATCCCCTGGAAGCCCGCGACCACGGCCACACGCATGCCCTCGGCGAACTTTGCGGTGATGTTGTCGGGCGGGATGTCCTCGATCCGCGCGGCGGAGTGCGCGGCGTTCGTCTTCAGCGGCACCTGCCAGCCCTGCCAGCTTCGCGCCGGGATATCCATCTCCTGCAAGGTGAGCGCCATTAGCCCGGCGGTCACGTTCTCGCCCGAACTGACCACGGCATCATATTCGCGCGCGTCGTAGAGCGGCGAGATCTCGCCAACCCAGCCCACAAGCTCGTTGGTCTTGCCCGACATGGCCGAGACGATGACGATCACGTCATAGCCCTTGGCCACCTCGACGCCCACGCGCTTGGCGGCCCGGCGGATGCGGTCGATATTGGCGACGGACGTGCCGCCGAATTTCATCACGAGAACGGGCATGGCGCGAGACCTGAAGCGAAAACTCGCGCGCGGTTTACGCTCGGGCAGATGTGGGCGCAAGGGGGCAGGTGTCGCGGGCGAGGGGCGTGCCTGGGTAGGATTCCGGCCCCACCCCGTCAATAAGGGTAATCGCGCCCGTCCCACGTCTGGAAACAGCCGGTAGAGGCCTTGTCGAGCGCATCGAACCGCGCGATCAGCCCCTCGGCGGCCTCGTCCACCGAGATATCCGCCGCGTCGCCGCCCATGTCGGTGCGTACCCAGCCCGGGTGATAGATGCCTACGGCGATACCCTCCGGGGCGAGGTCGGTGGCGAGGTTGCGCCCGAGATTGAGCGCCGCCGCCTTGGAAGCGCGGTAGATATAGCTGCCGCCTGGCGCACGCGTGTGGCTTGCCATCTGGCTGGAGATGATGGCGATGCGCGCGCCTTGCGCCGCGCGCAGGTTGGGCAGCAGCGCCTGCACGGTCAGGAACACACCGGTGACGTTGGTGGCAAAGGTTTCCGCCCACATCGAGGCAGGATAGCCCGTGTCGAGTGCTTGCCCCTTGTCGGGATAGATGCCCGCGTTGCACACCAGCAGATCGACCGCCTGCCCGCCCAGATGCGCGGCGAGGTCTTCAAAGCCCTCCGCGCGGGTCACGTCGAGCGCGACGAGGCCGCCGCCACCCCGGCGCGACGTGCCGGTGACCGTGTGCCCGTCCGCCCGGTAGCGTTTCGCGAGTTCCGCACCGATGCCGCGTGACGCGCCCGTGATGACGACATGCATGGGCACCCTCAGTTCGTTTTGCGGCGCGGGGAAAACGGCAGGGGGGCGACCGGGATACCATCCTCGATCAGGCGCCTTGCCTCCTCGGGCCGTGCCTCGCCATAGATGGCGCGCTCGGGCAGGTGCCCGTCATGCATGTCGCGCGCCTCTTGTGCGAATTGCGGCCCCACATAATCCGCATTGGCCTCGACCTTGCGGCGCAGGGCGGCGATCGCCTGTTCGGCGCTGCCCGGCTGAGCCGCGAGCGACCGATCGTCGCGCCCCCCCTGAACCTGCGGTGTCATCAGCGCCTTCTCGACCCGTGCCGATCCGCAGACCGCGCACGCCACCATGCCGGTCTCGCACAGCCGGTCAAAGGCCGACGCGGATTGGAACCAACTGTCGAAGCGGTGCCCCTGCTCACATTTCAGAGTGAATTTTATCATGCCCCGCACGCCCGTTTTGCTACGCTATAGTTATCCCGGTGGGCGAGAAGATCAAGCGCCAGAAATATGATAAAAAGAATCGGAATTGACATTTCTGACTATTTCACTCAGCTTGTGAGTGCCAAGCCAATCCACCACGGTCAGCCCGGCATCTTGCACCCGAGAGCGGGACCGCGCAACGCGCGCCCCGCCGCCCGAGCGAATGGAGACCTTGACATGATCCGTGCCCAGATCGGAGCCGACCACAGCCTCTTGGCAGAGGCCGCCTGCCACGACGCCCGCGACCTTACCGAGGGCGGCAATACCGCCTATATCGTCCTCGACGGACAAACCTACACCCTGCGCATCACCCGCGCGGGCAAACTGATCCTGACGAAATGAAACATGCTCGCGACCTCTCCGGCGAACTGCCCGTGGCGGCCATGCAGGGTATGGAGCCGCTTGCAGCACTTGTCATCGGGGCCCTGCGTGGCTGGAACCGCGGCGGCGCGGGGGCGGCGCTCGTCACCCTTCGCGCGCAAATGACCGAGGGGCAGGCGGCAGCGGCCATGGCGGCAATGTGCGATCTTGCCGGCATCCTCGGTGCCGCGCGGCGGCGTCCGCTTGCCTGCCATGCGCCGGAATGCCCCTGTGTGGGCGCGGACGAGGCGACATTCGCCCGCTTTGTTCGCGAGGCGGCGCTGGGCGAGCGCGAGGAGGCGCTCCTGCTCGCGAGCCTGATGGTCGATGGACCGGCCATCACCGGCTTGACAGACGCGGCGCAGCGCTTCGGTCTGCATCTCTACCGCGCCACGCTGCGTGATGCCGCGGCCTTCGCAGCCACCCGCCCCGCAGGGACCACGCTACACTGAGAAAAAGGACTGCCGCACGATGATCGTCTGCCACTGCATGGCCATCACCGATACCGATATCCGGCGCGCCGTCGACTGGATGCGCGCCTCCGATCCCGAGACGGTCATCACTCCGGGCAAGGTCTATCGCGCGCTGGGCAAGCGCGCCGATTGCGGTGGATGCCTGCCGCTTTTCATTGACACCATGAGCGAGCAGTCTACGCTCGCTGTCCCCATGCACCTGCGCGCCCTGCGGCGCGCACCCACACAGGGAGACCTCCATGAAAGGCGACCAGAAGGTAATCGACTATCTCAACAAGGCGCTCAGGAGTGAACTGACCGCCGTCAGCCAGTACTGGCTGCACTATCGCTTGCAAGAGGATTGGGGATACGGAAAGATCGCGGCAAAATCCCGCGAGGAGAGCATCGAGGAGATGCACCACGCCGACAAGCTGATCGAGCGGATCATCTTTCTCGGCGGTCACCCCAACCTGCAAAAGCTCGACCCGCTGCGCATCGGCCAGACTTTGCGAGAGACGCTAGACGCCGATCTCGCGGCGGAGCACGAGGCCCGTACGCTCTATATCGAGGCACGCAATCATTGCGAGAGCGTGGGCGACTACGTCTCCAAGAACCTGTTCGAAGAGCTGATCGCCGACGAGGAAGGCCATATCGACTTTCTCGAAACGCAGATCGACCTGTTCGACAGCCTCGGAGCCGAGCGCTACGGCCTGCTCAACGCTAGCTCCGCCGACAGTGCCGAGTGATCGACCCAGAGCCGCGCCTTAGTCTTCGCCGCGCTCCTGTGGCGCGGCGGAGCTTTCCTCGAGCTGGGTAAGCAGCATCGTCTGCAAATCCGCCTCAAGCTCTCGTGCCCGCGCGATGTAGGCAGCATTCTCTAGTGTCGGCACGTCTGGATCCCACAATGCCGCCAGTTCGCGCACGGACTGCCGGTCGTGCTGGTAGAACAGCTTCTCCGCTTCTGCCGCCTCGAATTCCGTCAGCCCGACATTCTCCAGCACGTATCGACCGGCCCGCAGCGATCCGTCAAAGACTTCGCGCACGATGTCGTTGGCCCCCGCCTTATAGAGGCGGAAAACATGGGTGCGGTCGCGCGCCCGCGCCACGATGTGCAGGTCAGGCCGCTCGCGCCGGGCGAATGAAACGAGCCGCACGCAGGCATCTGGGTCATCGAGCGCGGCGACGAGAACGCGTGCCTCGCCGATGCCCGCCGCGTGTAGCAGGTCGGGCCGCGTCGGATCGCCGAAGAAACCCTTGACGCCAAAGCGGCGCATCCTCTGGATCGCCATCAGGTCGTTGTCGAGCACCACCGTGTCGAAACCGCTCGACCGCACCAGCCGGTTGACGACCTGTCCGAACCGCCCGATCCCGGCGATGATGACCTGCCCGGTGCGGTCGATCTCGTCGGCCTCGGGTGTCGCGGCAGTGGTCGCCATGTGCCATGACATCCTGTCGAAGAGCAGGAACAGCAGTGGCGTGATGAGCATGGTCAGGGCGATCACCAGCAGCAGGATCTCCCCCATGCCGCGCGGCAGCACGTTTTGTTGATTCGAGAACGCGACCAGCACGAAGCCGAATTCGCCGGCCTGCGCCAGCGACAGGGTGAACAGCCACAGATCGCGACCGCGCAGCGCGAAGGCCCGGCCAAGCACGTAGAGGATCGCCCCCTTGGTCAGGATCAGCCCGCCCGCGAGCCCCAGCACGAGGAAGGGCGCGCCCTGCAGCACGCTGAAATCCATCCCCGCTCCGACGGTTATGAAGAACAGGCCCAGCAGCAGCCCCTTGAACGGCGCAAGGTCGCTTTCCAGTTCGTGGCGAAACTCGCTGTTCGCCAGCACCACGCCCGCGAGGAATGCGCCAAGCGCGGGCGACAGGCCCACGAGCATCATCAGGAACGAGATTCCCACCACGATCAGCAGCGCGAGCGCCGTGTACATCTCGCGTAGCCGCGCGGTGTGGATGAAGCGAAAGACTGGTCGCGTGAGGTAGACACCGGCCAGGATGATCGCCGCCACCGCCGCCACCGTCACCAGCGTCGCCGCCCAGCCCGGCAGGCTGGCGATGAAGTTCTGCGCCGCCTCGTGTGGGGCCGCCTCGGTGGCCGTGTGTGCGTTTTCCGCGCGCTCACGCGCGGCGGCAAAGACCATGTCCATCGTGCGCGGCAGTGCCAGCAGCGGCAGCAGGGCCAGTATCGGGATCACCGCGATGTCCTGCGTCAGCAGCACCGAAAAGGCCGAGCGCCCGCCGCCGGTCTGCATCAATCCCTTCTCGTTGAGGGTCTGCAACACGATTGCTGTCGAGGACAGCGCCAGCGCCAAGCCGACGGCCAGCGCCACCGTCCACACCTGCCCTAGCCAGAGGCCACCGAGCATGATCGCGGCGGTGGTCAGCCCGATCTGAAGCCCCCCAAGCCCCAGAAGCCGGTGGCGCATATCCCATAGCGCGCGCGGCTCGAGCTCGAGCCCGATAAGGAACAGCATCAGGACCACGCCAAATTCGGCCATGTGCTGCAACTCGGCGGTCTCCTGCCCGGCGACCAGCCCGAGGATCGGCCCGATCGCGATCCCGGCAGCGAGGTATCCCAGCACCGAGCCGAAGCCGAGCTGCGCCGCCAGCGGCACGGCGACGACCATCGCCACCAGGAGTATCGTTGCCTGAAACAGAACCCCTTCCATCGCCCGGCCCTCGTCTTGTGTGCGCCCTTTGGCCCCTTAGCCCCGGGGCATCCGCAGCACCACGCTGCGGCCGCTCTTGCTGTAGCGCAGCTCCGTATCGCCGATGGCCAGGACCCGACCGCCGTCGATCCGGTCACCGACCTGCACCTTGCGGTATCGCCCGTTCGACAGGCGGACAAGGGCGCGCCGGTTCGATGGCGTACCGTAGACGCCGATGAGGTTAACCTGTCGCAGATTGATTGCATTGCGCACGGTCGCGCGCTGGGCGATCGAGGCGGAGGTCGGGATGGTCGGCCCCGCCGCGGCGGTACGGCGTGGCGTCGCTTCGCGCGCGATCGTCTTGGGCCGCAGCCGTGGCTTGAGCGATTCGGTCACGGCCTCGTCGGTTGCCTCGGCCACCGCCGCCGCCACCGCTTCCGCGTCGGCACGCGCGATTGTCTCTGCCGGACGGGTTCGGGGGCGCAGCGTCGCCAGCTCGGTCCGCGTGCGCCCGCCAAGGGCACCGCGCTCGTGCTCTTCGACCAGCGTTTCGGGCCGAGGCCGCGGGCGGATACCCGACAGGTTCTCGCGCGCCTCTGCCGCCTCGTCCGTCGGGGTGAGCCCGGGAAGGGGTACGGCGCGCGGCGGCGTTTCCGGAGGGAGAACAGGGGGCGGGCCGGCAACGACGCGAACGCCCTCGGGCGTGAGCGCCCCCTCCGGCGTTGCGCGCACGAGGCCGCGCGCGTCGAGTTCGAATGTCCTGCCCGGCGGCGGCGGCAGAGCGGGTCGCGGCGGCACGAGATCGGCTGCGAGCGCGCGCGCTTGTGGTAGCGCGACGGCGTCACCGAGGTTCACCTGTTTGTCGATCGAGGTCTGGTAAAAGGTGTCAAGGCTCCCGGTTCTCGGCTCGTCCGGTGCCTCTGGTGCCGAGGGCCAGATGCCCGTGGCGGCATAGCGGGCCCGGGCCTCCTCGGGGGTACGCGGTGCCGTCCAGCCGCCTGCCGCACTCTCCGCGCCGGGAATCTCGGCGGGTCCGGTCTCGTCGTCCTTGTCTGTGGCGGGGTCTTCGGGGGCGGACAGGGTGGCGACGTCGGGCTCACGGGGCGCCGGTGCCGGCTCAGGCGCGTCGGGACCGGTATCTGCAGGTTCCGTTTCCGCTGTGTCTGTCGATGGCTGCGAGCCGGTGCTCTCCAATTCGGGGATGTCGGGCGTCACCGCGACCTGCGGCTCGCCCCCGCGCAGCAGCTTGCCCAGCCCCGACTCGGGAAAGATCGCGGCCCATGTCGCCACGCCGATCAGGGCGATCAGCAAGGCTGCCGTGAGCATGAGTCCCAGGAAACCCGGCTTTCTTCGGCGCGCATCTGCCGTGCTACGTGCGCCGAATATGGTCAGCCGTTCGGCCTCGTCGGCTGGTGTCAGTGACGCTGCGCCGGCCTTTGTTGCGGCCGGGTCAGGGCCTGGCGCTCCGGTGGTATCGGTCGGGCCGGTATCGGCCTTCGGTGCCTTGTGCCGCGGCTTCGGGGTCGTGGTCCTGTCGGTCGCGGGGCCGAGCGTGGGGGCGTCGTCGCGCGGCACTAGACTGGCATGCGCAGCCCCGCTGATGGCACGCGCGTCCGCGTCGGGCAGGGGGGTTGGCGTAATGCGCGCCACCCCCTCAAGCCGCGGCGCGGTCTTGGGGGGCATGCCGCGTTCGGCGCGCACGCTTGAAAAGGAAAAGGTCTCCGGCACCGGTTCGTCGGCAACGGCCTCATCCGTCTCGACCACCGGGAGCGCGCCGAGACGTTTCAGCGGGCCGGTATCACGCTCGACAGGGCCAGAGGCCTCGGCTTTCTCGGTCATGCCGAAGAATGGCTCGCCCTCGTAGATATTCTGGTCGGGGTCGGCCACGAAGCAGATCGGGTTCAAACCGTGCTCGATGGCGAAACTTTCCGCTTCTTCCAGCGTCTCTCGTGCGACGGCGGCGATGTAGAGCCGCTTGCCGCTCACGGTCCAGTCGTAGGCGAGATCGTCCAGTGCGTAGGGTGTGGCCCCGTCCAGCGCGTCGACCGCCGCCGCATCGTGATCGCCGTGGGGTGCAGAGGCCTCGGGAATGTCGAGATAGCGGATTTGCTCGTCTGGAATGACGAGCTTGGTGCGCATTCCCGCGGGATCGAGCGTGTTCGCCTTCTTGCGCAGCGCCGCGAGATCGTCGCTCAGCGATGACGAGTCGAGCGCCACCTCGCCGACGACGTGCCACCCCGCCTCTCCCGCGCGATGCAGGAGCGCAATTCCGTCGAACGTCAGGTCGAGGGCGAAATTTGGTTTCATCGGGTTCGTCTTACCACGCGCACGTCACCACCGGGAGTCTCAAGAGCGGCTTCGAGCCTGACGCGGCGGCGCGCGGCGGTCAACCGGCGGAACCGCGCGCCTGCCCGCGCGCGGTCGCGTCGCCCCCCTTCAGCCAGACGCACGCGCCAGCGCCTGATCGAGATCGGCGACCAGGTCGTCGGCATCCTCGATCCCGATGGAAATCCGCACCACGTTGGGCGCGGCCCCGGCCGCGACCTGCTGTTCCTCGGTCAACTGCCGGTGCGTGGTCGAGGCGGAATGGATCACGAGACTGCGCGTGTCACCGAGATTGGCGACATGGCTGAACAGATCGAGACTGTCCACCAGCCGCACGCAGGCGTCGTAGCCCCCCTTGAGCGCTACAGTGAACAGCCCACCCGCGCCCTTGGGGCAGATGCGCGCCACGCGGTCGTGCCAGGGCGACGAGGGCAGCCCGGCATAGGTCACACTTTCGACCGCCGGGTGACTCTCGAGCCAGCCCGCCACGCGCTCGGCGTTCTCGCAATGGCGCTGCATCCGCAGGCTGAGCGTTTCGATCCCGAGAAGCGTGTAATGTGCCGCCTGCGGGTTGAGGGTCATGCCGAGGTCGCGCAGCCCCACGGCGATGCCGTGAAAGGTGAACGCAAGCGGCCCGAAGGTCTCGTGGAACTTGAGCCCGTGATAGGCGGGTTCGGGCTCGCTCAGCGAGGGGAACTTGCCCGAGGCCGACCAGTCGAAATTGCCCGAATCCACCACGCACCCGCCGGTCACCGTGCCGTTGCCGGTGAGGAACTTGGTCATCGAATGCACCACCAGCGTCGCGCCGTGCTCGATGGGGCGGCACAGGTAGGGGGTGGCGGACGTGTTATCGACGATGAGCGGCAGCCCCGCCTCGTCCGCGAGTCCCGCCACGGCATCGAGATCGGCAATGTGCCCGCCCGGGTTGGCGATCGACTCGCAGAATATCGCGCGCGTGTTATCGTCGATGGCGGCGCGGATAGCGTCGGCGTCGTCGATGTCGACGAATTTCGCCTCCCAGCCGAAGCGCCTGATCGTCTGGCTGAACTGCGTGATCGACCCGCCGTATAGCCGGGTCGAGACCACCACGTTGAGACCCGGCCCCATCAGCGGGAAAAGCGCCATGATCTGCGCCGCGTGCCCCGACGAGCAGCACACCGCGCCCGCGCCGCCCTCGAGCGTGGCGACACGTTCCTGCAGGGCGGCCACGGTGGGGTTGGTCAGGCGCGAGTAGATGTATCCCACTTCCTGCAGGTTGAAGAGCGCCGCCGCGTGCTCGGCATCGCGGAACACGTAGGCGGTCGTCTGGTAGATTGGCACCTGACGGGCGCCGGTCGCCGGGTCGGGGCGTGCGCCCGCATGAATCTGCAACGTGTCGAAACCATAGGTCATCTCGGGGCTCCTCCCTTCGGAAATACTTGAAAACCGGGTTACGGCATTGAAAGGTGCCCCGCAACAGGCATGAGGAGGCCCAATATGGCACACCCGTTTCATCTGGCAATCAATGTCACCAATCTTGACGCAGCGCGCGAATTCTACGGCGGCGTATTGGGTGGCGTCGAGGGGCGCTCGACAGAAACATGGGTCGATTTCGACTTCTTTGGGCACCAGTTGTCGCTACACGTCGGTGAACCGCTGGCCACCGCCCCTACCGGCAAGGTGGGCGATCACATGGTGCCTATGCCGCATTTCGGCGTGGTGCTGCCGCTCGACGACTGGCGCGCGCTGGCCGGGCGACTGGAGGCGGCAGAGGTCGATTTCGTGATCCCGCCCTCGGTGCGGTTCAAGGGTGAGCCAGGCGAGCAATGGACGATGTTCTTCCGCGACCCGTCTGGCAACCCGATCGAGGTCAAGGGCTTCGCCGATATGGGGGCGGTGTTCGACACCTGAACCGGGGGTGCGGCCTCGGATGTGGTTGGGTATTTGGGCCAAGAAGAAGCCGGCCGTGGTTTCTTCTTGGTACAAATACCTCGTTCCCGCGCTTCCGGTTCGCGCATCGCTGCGGGATCAGCGCATCCAGAATCCGTTGCGCTTGATCGCGTTGCGGATCGCCTGTTCGCGGCGCGGCAGGTTGTCCTGGTCAAAGAGCGCGCGCACCTTCTGCCCACGCCCCTGGTAGATCATGCGTTTTATGGCGTCGTATTCCTTGAGCACCTTCTTGATCTTGTTCGGGGAGGTCACCTCCTCGAGCACGGCGATCACCCGGTCGCTCTCACGCGCGTAGAGTAGGGGCAGGGTGCGGTAATGGCAGGTCACTGCGCCATCGAGCAGACCCACTGGCAGCGTGTCGCGCCCGCCACCAAGGGCGTGGATAACCAGCGGCAGCGCGACCTGGTCGAGCCAGGGATCGAGCGACTGGCACACGAGTTCCGGCGGCGGGTCGTCGCGGATGGCAAGCGCATATTCGAGAAACCGCTCACCAAAGACACGCGGGCACCGGTAGAAGAAGAAGCCCGCGTTGAAATATAGATATCGCTTCCAGTACTCGTCGGGCTGGCTCAGATCGAGCGAGCCTTCGAAATCCAGCCCGAACTTGTCGTAGAGCGATTTCCAGATCGCGGTGTAGCCGGGGCCGTAGAGGTCCGGCTCGGGCCAGGTGCCGCTGCGGCGCAGCGAGGCGGAGGGGCGGTCGAAATCGAACGGCACATCCGTCAATTCACCCGTTACCAGCGTGTCGGTGTCAAAGAACACGAATGGCTCGCCCTCGGGCAGCGCGAGCAGCGCCTCGATCTTGTTGCCATAGGGGTAGGGTTGTCCGAAATGGTGCGATGCGAAGGGCACGATCTCGGCGTCCAATTCCGCCAGCCGGGCGTGGGTTTCCTCCCCGGCGATACGCGGATCGTTGCGCCAAAGCGCGCCGGGCTGCGGCTCGGCCACCAAGAGCCGCCCGGTGAAGCCCGGCGACATCGCGCGCAGCGAGGCGGCGAAGATCAGCGCCTCGTATTGCAGCCGCCCGCCCTGCCCGACGACCACGATGTTGAAACCGGTCCCCGCCTCGGTCGGTTGCGCCATGCCCATGCCCCTGCGTTTCTTACGGAACTATAGTCGCCGGGGGGCGGGCTCAGAAAGGGGGAAAGTGGTGGGCGACCTAGGAATCGAACCTAGCGTGCGTCTCCGCGAGGGAGTTACAGTCCCCTGCCACACCTTGCGGCCTGTCGCCCACGTGCCGGGCGTCTTAGAATTGGCGTCGCGGCCCGTCAACCGGAAAATCGCTTGCGTGGCCTGTCGCGGCGGTGCAAGGACGAAACCTTGGACGAGAGGGGCGTGCGGCCGATGAAGAAACCCCGCTGGGTGATCGAGAAAGAGCAGGCGCGGCGCGTCGAGGCCGCCGGGACGGTGTGGCTGTTCGGGCTGCACGCGGTGCGCGACGCGCTGGAAAATCCCCGCCGCGAGAAGCTGCGCCTCGTGGTCACGCGCAACGCCGCCGACAAGCTGTCCGAGGCCATCACCATGAGCGGGATAGAGCCCGAGATGGCCGATCCGCGCAAGTTCACCGCGCCGCTCGATCCCGGATCGGTGCACCAGGGCGCGGCGCTGGAGGTAAAGCCGCTCGACTGGGGAAAGCTGGCCGATCTCGCGCTGCGCGACGGCCCTGGTGCGCCGCGTCTGGTGCTGCTCGACCGGGTGACCGATCCGCACAACGTCGGCGCGATCCTGCGCTCGGCAGAGGTGTTCGGTGCGCGCGCGGTGATCGCTCCGCGCCACCATTCGGCCCCCGAGACCGGTGCGCTGGCCAAGTCCGCCAGCGGCGCGCTGGAGCGCCAGCCCTACCTTCGTGTGCGCAACCTTGCCGACGCGATCACTGAGCTGCAGGGCATGGGCTATCTCGTGCTTGGCCTCGCGGGCGAGGCGGACGAGACCGTCGAGACGGCCCTCGAAGGACGGCGTGACCGGCCCGTGGCGCTTGTCCTGGGGGCCGAGGGGCCGGGCCTGCGCCCGCGCACGCGCGAGACGGTGGACGCCCTCGTGCGCATCGACGCGGCGGGCGGTTTCGGCTCGCTCAACGTCTCGAATGCCGCCGCCGTCGCGCTTTACGCCGCGCGGGGCTGAGCCCGCGCGGCGGCATCCTCGAACACCGAAAGCACCCGCCCCTTGATCATCCACGCCAGCCCGAAGGCGAATAGCCCCGCCGCCTCCAGCACGAAGGTGAGGTTGAGCCGGTTCCAGAAGCCGAGGAAATCCGGTGCCACGGCCCCGACCGCCATCTTGATCCCGAGCACGGCGACCACCCCGAGGATCACCCGGCCCAGCACCCGGTAACAGGCGTTGCGCAGGCCCTTGCGGTTGCCGTCCCGTTCGGCGGCCTCGGAATTCACGCGGGTAAAGACGCGCAGCACCACGTAGGCGAGGATGAGAAACATCACCCCCGCCGCGCCGTAATGCACCGTATCGAGCGGAAAGCCGGTCACCACCGTCCGCCCCTGAAGCACCGCCCAAAAATCGAAGGAGGAGCCGCCGGCCCCCGCGCCGTTCAGAAACGCGCGCGCGCTCTCGGCCTCCGCGCGGGCGCAGCCCGTACCTGCCGTGGGCACGAAGGCGACCAAGAGCGCCGCGACACCGGCCACGCGGATTGCGAGGATGTCCTTCCACGTCCAGCGCCGTGCGCCCGCGCACCCGACCGCGTCGAAGGAGTAGAGGCCCACGAGCAGCAATCCGATGAAGCTCAGCGCGCCGACGAGGATATCGCCACCCACCGGGCTGAAATAGAAATGGCTGATCGAGTCGTGAAAGCAGACCGTCGGCAGCTGCGAAACCGCGATGAGCGAGAGCGGCAGACCGAAGGCGATCCAGCCCACGGCGAGATGGATGCGCCTGAGGTCCACCGTAAAGGGCAGGTCGCGGGACGCGGGCTCGGCGGGGTCGGGCTGATCGGTCATCCGGTATCGCTCCTTCGGGTTTGCACCCCGCGACGATACCACGCGCCTGCGCCGCGAGCGACGATTTCGCGCCGGGGAGGGCTTGGAAAATGCGTGGATTTGACCGATATGGAGCGTCATGGGTCACAAGATCGCCACATGCAATTACTGCGGCACGCGTGCGGCTCTCGTGCTCGATCGGGCGCGCCACGAGCTGACCTGTTCAAGCTGCGGCGCGCCGCTCCATGACATGAAGGCGATGCCAACGTCGAAATCAGACCGCCCACGCCCCAAGGGCCGACCCATGCCACTGCCACGGCAAGACTACGACGACAGGCCGCGGGCGGCGCACCCGCCACGCAAACGCAATCGCCGCAAGGGTATCGGGCGGCGCATTTTCGAGGAAATCTGGGACGTGGTCGAGGACGTGTTCGATTGATGTCCCCTGTCACGTTTGGTCACGGGCGTATTACAAACCCTTTATATCATGGAAACCGGACCTATCTATATTCCAGAGGCGGCGAGACGGAACACCGCCGTCTCATATCACTGTCCCTCGTTCCGCGACTGGCGCCCAAGCTTTATCTTGGGCGCTTTTTTCTCGGCCCGCTTCGTGATTTATGACCGCCATGAGCGAAACCTACACTGATTCCCACCTGCGCGAGATTCTGACCCGCACCCGCCGTGTGGCAATGGTAGGCGTGTCGATGAACCCGGTGCGCCCGTCTTATTACGTGGCCCGCTACCTGAGTCTCAAGAAATTCGAGGTGATCCCGGTCAATCCCGGCCACGCGGGGCGGATGCTCTTTGGCCAGACGGTGGTGGCGTCGCTGTCCGACATCGAGGGCAGGGTGGATATGGTCGATATCTTTCGCCGCTCCGAGCATGTGCCGCCCATCGTGGAAGACGCGCTGGAGACCTTTCCAGACCTTCGGACGATCTGGATGCAGATCGGGGTGGAGCATCCGCAGGCGGCAGAGATGGCCCGTGCGCGCGGCGTGGACGTGGTGATGAACCATTGCCCCAAGATCGAATATCAGCGTCTCTTCGGCGAGCTGCGCATGGGTGGCATCAACACTGGCGTGATTTCCTCACGGTTGTGAGCAGGATACTTGGATATTTATAGCAAGATGAAACGGGGAGCGGCTGGCCTTGTCCGACGGCTGTGATAGCTAGGGGGCATGACGCTCAGTTCCGCCACACCTGGTTTCATAGACGGCCTGCGCACGGTGCTGCCTGACACGGCCTTTCGCGAGGCCGAGCCGCGCTATTTCGAGGAGCCGCGCGGGCGCTGGCAGGGGCGGGGCGTGGTCGTGGCCCCGGGCGATGTGGAGGGCGTGGCGCATGTGGTGCGCGCCTGTGCCGAGGCAGGGGTGCCGGTGGTGCCCTATGGCGGCGGCACGGGCCTTGTTGGCGGGCAGGTAGCAGTGGACGGCCCGGTGCCGGTGATCCTCAGTCTCGAGCGGATGCGCGCGGTGCGCGGGCTCTGGCCGGACGAGAACGTGATGATCGTCGAGGCGGGGGCGATCCTGCAGGACATCCACGCGGCGGCAGAGGCGGCGAACCGGCTCTTTCCGCTTTCCATCGCGGCCAAGGGCTCGGCGCGTATCGGTGGGCTGTTGGGGACCAACGCGGGCGGGGTCAACGTACTGCGCTATGGCAATGCGCGCGACCTGTGCCTGGGGTTGGAGGCGGTGCTGCCCGACGGGCGTGTCTGGCACGGGCTGAAACGCTTGCGCAAGGACAACACCGGCTATGACTTGCGCAATCTGCTCATCGGTTCGGAGGGTACGCTGGGGGTCATCACCGCCGCCGCGCTGAAGCTCGCGCCGCGCCCGGCGGGAGAGGGGACCGCGCTCATGGCGGTGGCGGGGCCGCGCGCGGCGCTCGATCTGCTGGCGCTGGCGCGCGATCACATGGGCGAGGGAATCAGCGCCTTCGAGATCATGCACCGGCAGGGCCTTGATTTCCTCGCCGAGGCGCTGCCGGATATCCGGCAGCCCTTCGCCGTACCGCCGGAATGGTGCGTGCTTATCGACGTCGGGCTGGCGCGCGGCCTCGATCCCGCGGCGGCGCTGGAGGCGCTGTTCGCCGAAGGCTTCGAGGCAGGGCTGGTAAGCGACGGCATGATCGCGCAATCGCAGGCGCAGCGGCACGAATTCTGGGAGGTGCGCGAGCAGATCCCCGAGGCCAACCGCCGCATCGGCTCGGTCAGCTCGCACGATATTTCGCTGCCGCTGTCGGCGATCCCGGATTTCATCGCGAAAGGCGCCGGAGAGATTGCCCGGATCGGTGATTTCCGCGTCAACTGCTTCGGCCACCTGGGTGATGGCAATCTGCATTACAACGTGTTTCCCATGCCCGGGCGCAGCTGCGCCGATCATCTGCCCGTGCGCGACGCGATCAAGCGCGCGGTTCATGACCTCGTGCACGAGATGGACGGCTCTGTCAGCGCCGAGCACGGGATCGGGCGGCTCAAGGTCAATGACCTCGAACGCTATGGCGATCCGGTGAAGCTGGATGCGATGCGCGCCATCAAGGCGGCACTCGATCCCGCGGGCATCATGAACCCGGGCGCTGTGCTGCGGGGCTAGATTTCGATCTCGCCCTCGGGGGCTGCGTCCTTCATTTCCTGCGGCGTCTTGCGGCGCAGGATGATGTCGCCGTTGGGCAGCATCTCGGGCGGGTGATAGGCGCTCAGGTCGTCGATCTTTTCCAGCAGGTCCGCCAATGCCGGGCCCATCCGCTCGGCGAAATCGCGCAGGGCGGGCTCCATCTCGTCTGCGCGGTCGCGCAGGCTCTTCAGCGCGGGCCCCATCTCGCGCTGCAGCCCGTCCCAGAAAAGCTGCGCGCCTTCCTCCATGAGTGAGAGGCCATCCTCTTCCTCCTCCTGCGCGAGGGCCGGGCTCACGCCGATGAGCAGCGCGACGGGCAGGGCGAGGATCAGGGCGGTGTGTCTCATGGCTGTAACATAGGTGAGGGCCGTGACGGTTTTAAGAGGGCGCCCGCATGGAGCTGATTTCTTCCCAGGCATTGTTGATGTCCCTGAGCCGCCTTTCGGCGAGGCGCACCGCCTCTTCGGGCACGCCGCGTGCCTTGAGCCGGTCGGGGTGGCAGTCGAGCACCTGCTTGCGCCACGCGGCGCGAATATCCGATAGCGGCATGTCGGCGCTCACCCCCAGAACGGACCATGGATCGGGCCGCTCGTCCGGGACGAAGCGCGCGCGCAGCGCGCGAAAGCGGCGCTCCTCGATCCCGAATATCTCGGCCACGCGACCGAGAAAGGCGTCCTCCTTGGGGTGATAGACCCCATCGGCCATAGCGATATGGAGAAGCCCCTCCATCAAGTCGCAAAGCGTATCGGGCGCATCCGCGAACATGCGCCCGATGCGTGCCGCGTATTCCTCGTATCCCGCCACGTCCTGCCGGGCGAGGTTGAAGATGCGTGCGGCGTTCTTCTCCTCCTCCGGGGGGATCTGAAAGACATCGCGAAACGCCGTCACCTCGTCACGTGTGACCAGCCCGTCGGCCTTGGCCATCTTGGCCGAGAGCGCGATCACCGCGATGGTAAAGGCGACGCTGCGCTCGGGCGGGCTGCGCAGCCGATCGAACACGGTCGCAAGACTTTCGCCCTTGGCCAGCGCCTGAAGCGCCTCGGATATGCGGGTCCATATCGACATGGGTCAATCCTATCCCGGAACGGCGCGCCTGTCAGGCACAGCGTCACGGATGCTTGTGGAATAGCACGAGGTCCATCCAGCGGCCGAACTTGTGCCCGGCCTCTGGCAGAACGCCCGCGCGTGCGAAACCGACGGCCTCGTGAAACGCGATGGCGCCCGCGTTCTCGCCGCTCACCGCACCGATGAGCGTGTGGATGCCGCGCGCACGCGCCACCTCCTCGAGCCGAGCCATCAGCGCCCTGCCCGTGCCGCGCCCGCGCGCGTCGGTGGCAAGGATGACGGTATGCTCGGCGGTGTGGCGATAGCCGGGACCGGCGCGGAACGCGCCGAACCCGGCAAAGCCCAGCACCCGGCCCGCGTCCTCGGCCACGACAAAGGCGTCGCCGCGCGCGGCGATCTCGGCGGCGAGGCCCTCTTGCGTCTTTTCTTCGGTGGTGAAGGTGACAGAGGTATCTCGGATGAGCGGGTTCCATATCGCGAGGATCGCGGGAATATCCGCTTCGGTGGCGCGCCGCAGGATCATGTCAGCACGCGCGTGCCAGACGGGGTGTCGATCTCGGCACGCAGGGCGGGCGGCCCGGGCTCGAACACGATATGCGGATCGGCGAGGTTGGCGAGCGCGGCGCGCAGCGCCACCGCCTCGGGATGCGTCACGACGAGACGCTTGAGCCGTGCGCCCGCGTCCGGCAGCCGGTCGGCGGGATGTCCGCCCGCCTGCCACTGAATGAGCGCCGGGAAGCGGTTGTCGTAGGGCAGCACGCCATCGTCGGGCACGGCCATGCGCCAGCGCAGGTCTCCGCGTGCGAGATCGAGGGGCGTGCCGGCGCCCGGATGCCGCGCGAGCGCCGAATCGAGATCGTCCACGCGGGCGATCCAGTTGCGCAGGTGCGGCGGCCCGTTCAGCCGGTCGAGATCGAACCAGCGCGGGCGCTCTGGCGCGGGGGCGTCCGGGTCGATTGCGATCGCTTCGAGATAGACTCCGGGCCCCAGTCCCAAAAGCCGGTTATGCGTGCCGAATCGCGGGTGCGTGCCGCCGGGCTGCATCGGCAGTCCGAGCGCCGCCTCGACATGGGCGGCGGCCTCTTCCAGCGTCTTGCCCGCCACCGCAAGGTGATCGAGTTCCATGCCCCTCTCCGCGTTGTTGCCGTTTTGTGGCATGACACGTGCGGGCTGTCACGCGCGGTCGCGGATCACCTTGGCGAACTTGTCGAAAATCGCCTCGTTGGCGGCAATGATTTCGCCATCGCCAAGGATGTCGCCGCCCTTGGTCAGCGGCTCCACCAGCCCGCCTGCCTCGCGCAGGATGATGACCCCGGCGGCGAGATCCCACGGGTTGAGCCCCCGCTCCCAGAATCCGTCATAGCGCCCGGCGGCGACATAGGCCATGTCGAGCGCGGCAGAGCCCCAGCGCCGCACACCCGCGCAGGCGGGCAAAAGCCGGGCGAGGTCGTGCAGCGTCTCGGGCAAGTCGGCGCGTCCGCCGAAGGGCAACCCGGTGGCAAAGATCGCCTCGATCATCTTGGTGCGTCCAGACACGCGCAGCCGCTTGTCGTTCATCCATGCGCCGGTGCCCTTTTCGGCAAAGAACGCCTCATCCTTGACCGGGTCATGGATCACCCCGGACACCACTTCGCCCTTGTGCTCCAGCGCGATGGAGACGGCGAAATGCGGCAGCCCGTGGAGGAAATTGGTGGTGCCGTCCAGCGGATCGACGATCCAGCGGCGGGTGGGGTCCTTGCCATCCTCACCGCCGCCCTCCTCGGCAAGCCAGCCATAGTTGGGCCGCGCGCCCATCAGCTCGGCCTTGATGGTCTTCTCGGCGGCGAGGTCGGCACGACTCACGAAATCGCCCGCGCCCTTCATCGAGACCTGCAGGTTCTCGACCTCGCCGAAATCCTTGATCAGCCCGCGCCCGGCCTTGCGCGCGGCCTTGAGCATGACGTTGAGATTGGCGCTGCCTTGCATGATCGGGCTCCTTCGGGATCAGGCCGGGGCTATACGCCGGGTGGCGGGCGCGGGCAAGGGGCCTCTGCCCAGTTACCTCTCTGCCACGAAGGGACGGATCGGCCCCGGCCCCCTCATCGTGCATGGTTGTTCCGAGTGGACGAGTCCGGCCCATCCGCTGCGACTTGGTCTATGGCGACTACGCGCCTGCCTTGCCTCGATGCAGAATGCCTATTATCGATCGGATGATCGGCGCGAGCGGTTTGTTTCGCTGCGCCACGATATCGACGAGCAGAGGCTGATTTTCGAGGCCAACATGAACAAGAAACTTGTGTGCGCCCGCCCGCTGGCGCATGTGAAGACCGGGCTCGCTTCGCCCGCGCGCCCATGACCGAGATGATCCCGACATGGATCGACGGCGATCTGGTGGCCGTCGAGAAGCTGGAGGCGCACAGGCGCGGCCTGCGCCACATGGCGGTGTCGGTCTTCGTGCTATGCGGCGATGCGGTGCTCATCCAGCGCCGGGCGCTGGGCAAGTATCACACACCGGCGCTGTGGGCGAATACCTGCTGCACGCATCCGCGCTGGGGCGAGGCGCCGGAGGATTGCGCGCATCGCCGACTCGACGAGGAGTTGGGCCTGCGCGGCCTGCCGCTCACGCCGCGCGGACAGGTGGAATACCGTGCCGATGTGGGCGGCGGTCTGGTCGAGCATGAACTGGTCGATGTGTTTCTCGCGCGGGTCGCGCGCAGGGTGGAACCGACGCCCAACCCCGAAGAGGTGATGGCGGTGGACTGGATAACGCGCGCCGCGCTCGCCACGCGCATCCGCAACGCACCCGCCGATTTCACGCCGTGGCTGCGCATCTACCTGGAAGAGCACGCGGCGCAGATCTTCGCTGGGGCAGAGAAACTGCCGGGATTTCCGGCCTGACTTGATGATGTCGATTTCCGCAACCTATTGACGCACACCGCCTGCTGCGCGGAGGGGGTGCGAGCGTGCGTCTCCGACACCCTGATCCACGGCTGAGCCCGCGCAGCGAGGGTTGCGGGTCCGGGGGCATCGGCCTAGAAGGCGGGCAGGACCACACCCGGAGAGACCATGCCCAAACCTGTCGTCCTGTGCATTCTCGATGGCTGGGGCCTGAGCGACCGGCCCGAGGCCAACGCGCCGCATCTGGCAGACACCCCCAACATCGACCGGCTGATGGCCGAATGCCCCAACGCGACGCTGATCACGCACGGCCCCGATGTGGGGTTGCCCCGTGGGCAGATGGGCAACTCCGAGGTCGGTCACACCAATATCGGTGCGGGCCGGGTGGTGGCGATGGATCTCGGGCAGATCGACCTCGCCATAGAGGATGGCAGCTTTGCCACCAACGAGGCGCTGGCCCGCTTCATCGACCGGCTGAAGGGCACCGGCGGCACGGCGCACCTGCTGGGCCTCGTGTCAGATGGCGGGGTGCACGGGCATATCGCCCATATCGCCGCCGCCGCGCGGGTGATCGCCGAGGCGGGTGTGCCGGTGGTGCTGCACGCGATGACCGACGGGCGCGACGTGTCTCCGAAATCGGCGCGCACCCATCTGGCCAACCTGTCCGACATGCTGCCGGGTAGCGTGCGCATCGCGACCGTCACCGGGCGCTATTTCGCGATGGACCGCGACAATCGCTGGGACCGGGTGCAAGAGGCCTATGAGGCGATCACCGCCGCCAAGGGGCTACGCGCGTCCGATGCCCGCACGGCGGTGACCAATGCCTATGCGCGCTCGGAAACCGACGAATTCATTACCGCCACGGTGATCGGCGATTATGCGGGGGTCGCGGCCGGCGACGGCCTGTTCTGTCTGAATTTCCGGGCCGACCGGGCGCGCGAGATATTGCAGGCGCTGGTCGATCCCGGTTTCAGCGCCTTCGACCGCGAGGTTGTGCCCGACTGGGCGGCGCGTCTGGGCATGGTGGAGTATTCCGAGGCGCATAACGCGTGGTTCGAAACGGTGTTTCCGCCGCGGGTGATCGTCAACACGCTGGCCGAATGGGTGAGTCGCGCGGGGCTGCGGCAGTTCCACATCGCCGAGACCGAGAAATACCCCCATGTCACCTTTTTCCTCAACGGTGGTCGCGAGGATCCCGAGCGTGGCGAGGATCGCTACATGGCACCCTCGCCCAAGGTGGCCACGTATGACCAACAACCCGAGATGTCGGCTGCCGAGGTGACCGACCATCTGGTAGGGGCGATCGGCGAGGGCTATGACCTGATCGTGGTCAATTATGCCAACCCCGACATGGTCGGCCATACCGGCGACCTGAAGGCGGCGATGGCGGCCTGTGAGGCGGTGGATCACGGGCTTGGCCGCGTGCTCGAGGCGCTGGAGGCGGCGGGCGGCGCGATGATCGTCACCGCCGATCACGGCAATTGCGAGGTGATGGTCGATCCCGCGACCGGCGGGCCTCACACCGCGCACACGCTCAACCCGGTGCCGGTGATCCTCGTCGGCGGGCCGGCGGGCGCGCGGTTGCGCGATGGCGGCCGGCTCGCCGATCTCGCGCCCACGGTGCTGGCGCTAATGGGGATGCCGCAACCCGGCGAGATGACCGGCGAGAACCTTCTGGCATGAGGATTCGCGCGGCCTGCCTACTGCTTCTGATGCTGTTGGCGCGGCCGCTCGGGGCGCAGGAGGGCGCGGACCTTTCCGCCGACGCGCGCGCCGCGGCAGCGGCGCTCGATGAGGCGGCCGAGGCGCTCGCCGCCGCCGAGGGCGCGCGCAACCGGGTCAAGGCGCTCACCGGGGTGATCCGTGCCTACGAGGAGGGGCTCGCGGCGATGCGCGCTGGCGCGCGCCGTGCCGCGCAGCGCGAGGAGGCGCTGATCGCCGAACTGCGCACCCGCGAGGACGAGGTCGCACAGCTTCTGGGCGTGTTGCAGACGATGGGCCACGCGCCGGTGCCGGTACTGATGCTGCATCCATCGGGGCCGGTGGGCACCGCGCGGGCGGGGATGATCCTGTCGGAGGTGGCCCCGGCGCTCGATGCCAAGGCGCTTGATCTGCGCGGCAAGGTGCAGGATATCGCCGTGCTGCGCGCGCTTCAGCAAAGCGCCACGACCACGCTCGAGGACGGGCTGCGTGGTGTGCAGGAGGCGCGCGTGCGCCTCAGCAAGGCCATCGCCGCGCGCACCAACCTGCCTCGGCGGTTCACCGAGGATCCGGTCAAGACGGCGCTGCTCCTTGCATCGACCGAGACGCTGAACGGCTTTGCCAGCGGGTTGAGCGACATCGCCGTGGACGAGGTGGAGGGCAGCCTGCCGGAGATCGGGCCGCGCAAGGGCGCCCTGCGCCTGCCGGTGGAGGGGGTGATCCTGCACCGTTCGGGCGAGGCCGACGCCGCCGGTGTCGTGCGCCCGGGCATCGTTGTCGCCACGCGGCCGCGTGCGCTCGTCACCACGCCGGTTCCGGCAACGCTGCGCTACCGCGGCCCCTTGCTCGACTACGGAAATGTGATCATTCTGGAACCGCAGGCCGGGGTGCTGCTGGTATTCGCCGGGCTCGACACCGTATACGGTCGCATCGGCGAGGTGCTGCCCGGCGGCAGCCCCGTGGGCCTTATGGGCGGCACCGGTGATGGCAGCGACCTGCTCGCCGCAGACGACGGTGCCGACGGGGACGAGGGGGGTGCTGGACGCGGCCAGACGCTCTATATCGAGGTGCGGCAAGACAATTCACCGGTGGACCCGCTGACGTGGTTCGCGACCGACAAGGAAGGTTGAGACATGAAGAAAATCCTGATGGCCACGACCGTGGGGCTCCTCTCCGGTGCCGTGATGACGACGCAGGTGGCGGCGCCCCTTCTCGCGCAGGAGAACGACGGAAAGGGCAGCGTCTATGAGCAGCTCGATCTCTTCGGTGACATTTTCGAACGGGTGCGCGCGCAATACGTCGAGGATGTCGATACCAGCGAGCTGATCGAGGCGGCGATCAACGGGATGCTCACCTCGCTCGATCCGCATTCCAGCTATCTCTCGCCCGATGACGCCGAGAACATGCAGGTGCAGACGCGCGGCGAGTTCGGCGGGCTCGGGATCGAGGTCACGCAGGAGGATGGGTTCGTCAAGGTGGTCTCGCCGATGGACGGCACCCCCGCCTATCAGGCCGGGATCGAGGCGGGTGATTTCATCACCCATGTCGATGGCGAGAGCGTGCTGGGCCTGACGCTCAACGAGGCGGTGGACCTGATGCGCGGCCCGGTGGGCAGCGAAATCGTTATCACCGTGGTGCGCGAGGGAGAGCCAGAGCCGTTCGACGTGTCGATCATCCGTGACACGATCGAGCTCACGGCGGTGCGCGTGCGGACCGAACGGGACGCGGTGGTGGTGCGGGTCACCACCTTCAACGACAACACCTATCCCAATCTCGAAAGCGGTCTGAAAGAGCAGGTCGAGGCGCTGGGCGGCATGGAGCAAGTGAGCGGCATCGTGCTCGACCTGCGCAACAATCCCGGCGGGTTGCTGACGCAGGCGATCAAGGTCTCCGACGCCTTCCTTGCCAAGGGAGAGATCGTCTCGACCCGCGGGCGCAACGTTCAGGACGGCGAGCGATTCAACGCCACGCCCGGCGATCTGGCACAGGGAAAGCCGATCGTCGTGCTGATCAACGGCGGATCGGCCTCGGCGTCGGAAATCGTGGCCGGCGCGCTACAGGACCATCGCCGCGCGATCGTCGTCGGCACCAAGAGCTTCGGCAAGGGATCCGTGCAGACGGTGATGCCGCTCAGGGGCGGTGGGGCGATGCGGCTGACCACCTCGCGCTACTACACGCCCTCGGGCCGCTCGATCCAGGCGCTGGGTGTCAGCCCCGACATCGTGGTCGCGCAGCCCGCGCGCCGCGCCGAGGCCGAGGACGACGAGGCGCAGAGCAAACGCCCCAGCCGGTCGGAGGCTGATCTGCGGGGGCGGCTCAACAATGACAGCCTGTCCGAGGACGAGCTCAAGCAGATCGAGGAAGAGCGCCAGCGCGCCGACGAGGTCGCCCGCCTGCGCGAGGAGGATTACCAGTTGGCCTATGCCGTTGATATCCTGAGGGGATTGTCGGTCATGGGCGGAAACCAGTCGGAGTGATCCGGCCACCCCGGCCGCTGCGGCGGGTGGGGGAGGACGCGCCGCGCGTGGGTTTGCGCGCGCCCCGCGCCCGCGGCGCAACCGACCGGTTCGGGGCGTGAACCGCACGGTTCGCGCCCCTTGTCGTGCCCGGCACCGTGCGCGGGGGTAAGGGTTTGGTCACCCGGCCGGGCGAGGCTGCGCGCGCCCCGTGACCCCCGACACCAAAGGCCCGCCATGCCAGAGACGCCGCTCTTTCCCCCGGTGCCCGAGATCACCATCGAGGAATTGCGCCGGTCGGTCGGGGCCACGGTTGAGGCGGTGCGCCTGAGCGGCGCGCAGCGGCTGGTGACGCGGCGCGGGCGGCCGGTGGCGGGGCTGGTCACGGTGACCGAGGCCCGCGCGCTCTGGACGCTGGACCACGAGAGCGCGCTCTACACCGAATGGCGCGCGATGCAGACCCTCGACACCCACGCCCGCCGCCGCGCCGCCGTGGCCCGTCAGGCCGAGGCGGAGCGGCGGGCGGCGTTTGAACGGGGTGTGTTGGGGAGGTGAAGGGGGGGTGGTTTCAGCCCATTCTTGCCGGTCACATCCATGGTCTTCGCGTGCGCAGCATCCGTCACATCGGGCAGAGAGCGGTTGTTCGCTGCGGGTACGAAGTTGGACGCTGCCATCCGGCGAAGCGGACATGTCGACTATTGGCCTTCCCTGATATCATTGCGACTAAGCAATAACTACCTTGTGCGACGGGATTTGATCCCTACGGTAGGATCAGTCAGATTTGAGGGCACCATGGCCGACTATGAAGTTACCATCGAGAACTGCAACAGTATCGACACCGCAAGAATCGGCGTCATAAAGGAATGTTTGAACATCAAATTTGGACCCAATGGGCTTGGTAAAAGCACAATCGCCAAGGCAATCGTTAGCCAAGCTCGTAATGACGGCACTTTGGCGGGACTTGTGCCTTTCAAGAACCGTGGAAAAGCAGATGCCGCACAGCCAACAGTTAGTGGGATTGGTGACATTGGCTCAGCGCTTGTCTTTGATGAAGAATACGTAAGTTTGTTTGCTTTCCAGCAAGATGAGGTTGTCAAAAACAGCTTTGATATTTTCATCAAAACGCCTGAGTATGACGCGGCAATGACTGACATTGAAAAGCTCTTTGACGGTATCAAGAAGGCCTTTGCAGATAGGCCAGAAATCGACCAGACGACCAAGGACCTCAAAGACCTTAGAGATGCCTTTGGAAAGCCAAATAAAGATGGCTCAATCGCGAAGTCCAGCAAAGTGCTCAAAGCATTTGGCTCTGGTAACAAGATTGACAATATTCCAGATGCATTGATGCCGTTCGAGATGTTCGTGAAGAGCGCCAACCCATCAAAATGGATAGGGTGGCAGATCAAAGGAAAAGAGTTTCTAGAGTTAGGCGATACCTGCCCCTATTGCGCAACGGCACTGCCGAATCCTGAGCAAAAGGAAACAGCGCTTGCCGTCGCCAAGGAGTACGATGCGACAGCCATCGGTCACCTCAACACTCTGAAGGAAGTCATCGAGCGTCTGGGTATGTATTTTAGTGCCGGTTGCCAAGAGAACTTAGCGAAGATCACAAAGGCAAAAACAGAACTGACTGCACCACAAAAGAGCTTCCTGAGTGATCTAAAAAATAGCATCGAGGCGTTGATTCAGCAGTTGGATGGATTGAGAAATATTTCATTTTTCTCGCTCCGCGACGTGGACGAAATCGACAAAAAGATGCCCCTCCTCAAAATTGATCTAAGTATGATTGACAAGCTCGATTCTGACCAGACCCGAGCTGTCACCGATCCGATCAACGCGCAACTAGACAAGCTCACCGAACAAGTTGGCAACCTCAAAGGCCAGATTAACAAACACAAAGCGAAGATCAAAAAAACCATCGAAGAAAACCAAGGCAGCATCAATGGATTCTTGAAGTCCGCAGGCTACAAGTACTCCGTTAAGATCATTTCCGAACCCGATTCCTACAAGATGAAACTGGTTCACGACGACCTGTCAGAATTCGTCGACTCTGCCTCAACACACCTAAGCTATGGTGAGAAGAACGCTTTCGCATTGGTTCTCTTCATGCATCAGGTAATAAGCGAAGATCCCGACATTGTCATTTTGGATGACCCGATCTCATCATTCGATAAGAATAAAAAATTTGCGATCCTTCATCAGCTTTTCCGAGGTAAAGGTAACCTTCGGAATCGGACAACCTTGATGCTTACACACGACATTGAGCCGGCTATCGACGTGGTTAAAAGTATGGCTCACAAGTTCCAAGACCCGAAGCCATCAGCAACTTTCCTCTCGTGTAGGCAAGGCGAGGTCAGGGAAACGCTAATCACCAGCGATGATATTCGAACGTTTGCAAAAATCTGCAAGGACGTCCTTGCTGAGAACATCGACGACGTTATCAAAGCTATCTACCTTCGTAGGCATTACGAAATTATGGACAACGTTGGCTTGGAGTACAATCTCCTAGCCAGTTTGCTCCACGGGCGCGTGGTTCCTAACTTCAAAGCTGAAGACCGCGATATGAGCGCCCAAGAGAAAATCGACGCAGAGAGATCAATCAAAGAAATGATACCATCATTTGATTACGACACTCTCGTGCAGCAAATTAACGACGATGGGGTGATGAAAGCGAAGTTCATTGGAACTGACGTTGGATACGAAAAAATTCAACTTTTCCGGATCATTAAAGGTAAACATCAGGACGACATCATTTCAAAATTCATTAATGAATCGTACCACATCGAAAATGAGTATGTCATGCAGCTCAACCCTCATAAGTTTGAAAGCGTGCCGGAATATGTTGTTGAGGAATGTTCAAGGCTCTTGCAAGACGGGTAAGGTGCTTGGGGAAAGTCTGAACAACGCCTTCTGCTGCGCCGACGCGCCGATGTGAGGGCCATGCCGGGCATCAGGCAGCTTGTTTCCAGCGGCTTTCGGGCTGCTTCGGCCGCTCGGTTGGTGGACAGGCCAATTC